>CAYPAE010000149.1:3138-5832 GCA_964408595.1 uncultured Gemmatimonadaceae bacterium
TGGAATGGCCGCCCCTTTTGCCCTTTCTAACGCCCGCGTGCCCGCCTGCCCGCGTGCCCGCCTGTCAGTCCGTCACCACATGCTCCGGCAACACGTAGCGCAACGGGTCCACCGCGCGGCCGTTCACGTGGACCTCGTAGTGGAGGTGAGGACCGGTGGCGAGGCCGGTGTTGCCCACCAGCGCGATCCGCTGGCCGCGCGACACCCGCTGGCCTTCGCGGACGAGGATCTTCGAGGCGTGAGCGAACTTGGTCACCGTGCCGAAGCCGTGGTCGATCACGATGGTGTTGCCGAAGCCCGGCTCCCACCCCGCATCGCGTACCACGCCGGCGGCGGGCGCCTCGATCGGGCTGCCCATGGGCGCCGTCACGTCGATGCCCTCGTGAGGACGGGCCATGTGCAGGATCGGATGGGCGCGCATAGAGGAGAAAGCGCTGGAGAGCCAGCCCTGGGTCGGCATGATGGACGGCGTCGCGGCGAGCCGTGCGGAATGCACCGCCAGGCTGTCCCCTGCCTCCTTGAACGACGACGCCAGCAGGTTGGCCCGCCGGATCAGGCCGTTCAGGTCCACCCGGATCTCGTTGGAGCGGCGCATCGCGCTTCCGACTTCGCCTTCGGCCGTGGACACGGTCGGGCCGCCGATGCCGGCGGCCTGGACCTGCGGATCGATCGGTTCGAGGTTGGCGAGGACTCTGATGCGGGCGTCGCGCTGGGAGATACGGGAGAGGGTGTCGGCGAGCCCTGAAAGACGGCCGTTGAGCTCGCCGAGCTGTTGCTCGAGGCGTGCATTTTCTTGCGTCAACCGGGCCGACTTCGAGAGATCTACGGTGCGGAAGATGGTCACGTAACCCACGCAGAGCGC
This sequence comes from uncultured Gemmatimonadaceae bacterium, assembly GCA_964408595.1. GTDB lineage: Bacteria > Gemmatimonadota > Gemmatimonadetes > Gemmatimonadales > GWC2-71-9 > CAVVWJ01. The sequence continues at coordinate 4,001 of CAYPAE010000149.1, forward strand.
CAGAACCGTCGCAAACACCGCCCCGCCGACAGCCGTCTTGATGACTCGGTACGAGACCTCGATGATCTTCGAGGGCTCCGAGTCGTGCGGCACGAGCACGACGGTCCAGCGGCGTTTGGCCATCCTTTGCGTCACCTCAGCGTAGATTGTACCGACGACACTGGACCACCCACCGAGCCAATATGATGCAATCGGAGCGGTGCCGGCGTGACCCGAGTCACGGGATCAGGACCAAGGTGCCGCCCGTCCGACCCTATGTCAAGACCACGGTCAGTCGCATAACTCTTTGACTGTCAAATAGTTTTGGTGAACGACAGTGCATCGCCTAAACGCCGGCGGGCTTGGGGAACAGCATCTCCGGGCGGCGGGTCGTGAAGCCGCTCACCCGAGGTGCCGCGAGCGTCTCCCACGCCGCATCGGCCGGCTCTCCCGACGCGCCCAGCGAGTTCCAGATGCTCGCCGCCTTCCCGGGGATGAACGGGAGGGAAAGCACCGTCAGCCGGTAAAGCGCCCGGGCCAGCGCGGCGAGCGCGATATCGAGCTCGGCGTCGCGCCCTTCCTTCGCCAGCTTCCAGGGCGCGACCTGCTGGATGTAGAGATTTGCAGTCGAAACCAGCTCCCACACTGCCTCGGCACCACTGCGAAGATCGTGCGCGTCCATCGCCCGGACGTACGCTTGCACCGTGTCCCGCCCCGCTTGGTCGAGCGTGGTGTCGTCCAAGGCCGAGGGAACGACCCCCTCGCGGTACTTCGCGATCATCGCCAGCGAGCGCGACACCAGGTTTCCGAGCCCGTCCGCCAGGTCGGCGGTGTACCGCTCGTCGAACCGGTCCCAGCTGAAGTTCCCGTCGGCCTCGAAGCCGACCTCGCGGAGCAGGAAGTATCTGAGCGCATCGGGCCCGTGCCGCTCGATGGCCTCGCTCAGCGTCACCGCGGTTCCCGCGGTTTTCGACATCTTGGTCCCTTCCCACTGCACGTACCCGTGGGCCCAGACCTGCCTCGGAATCGCCTCACCCGCGGCCAGCAGCATCGCGGGCCAGATCACGCAGTGGAATCGCGTGATTCCTTTGCCGACCACGTGCAGATCGGCGGGCCAGAGGCGCTGGTAGCCCGGAGCGGGGAAGCCGGTCGCCGAGAGATAGTTGATGAGCGCGTCGAACCAGACGTAGACGGTCTGGTCGGCATCGTGGGGAAAGGGAATTCCCCACGACAGCCGGTGGCGCGAGACCGAGAGGTCCTGGAGCCCGTCCTCCAGCAGGCGCACGATCTCGTTGCGCCGGATCGCCGGCTCCACCCGGAGCTCGCCCGACCTGATCCGCTCGAGCAGCGTGTCGCGATACCGGCTCAGGCGGAAGAAGTGGTTCCGCTCCCTGGTGGGAACCAGCTCGATGGTCGGGTGCTCGATGCAGCGCCCGTTCACGATCTGCGCCGGCTGCTTGAACTCCTCGCAGCCGGTGCAGTAGAGCCCCTCGTAGTCGCCGACGTAGAGGTCGTCCGGGTTGTGGCGCTCGATGCGCCGGAGCAGCTCGGTGACCGCCTCGCGGTGGCGCGGCTCGGTGGTGCGGATCCAATCGTCGTTGCTCACCTCGAGCCGGTTCCAGAACTCCGCGAACCGCGTGGCCATCAGGTCCACCCACGCCTGCGGCGAATAGCCGTTCTGCTCGGCGGCCTGCAGCACCGCCTGTGCGTGCTCGTCCATCCCCATCAGGAAGTGGACCTGGTCTCCCCGGAGCCGGCGGTATCGGGCGATGCAATCGGCACCGACCTTCTCCAACGCGTGCCCCAGGTGGGGATCGCCGTTGGAGTAGTCGATGGCGGTGGTGAGGTAGAAC
>CAYPAE010000150.1:0-5803 GCA_964408595.1 uncultured Gemmatimonadaceae bacterium
GAATGATCCGCTTCGGCTCGCGGGTGGATGTCTTCCTGCCGCTGGGGACCAGGACGCTGGTGCGCACCGGCGACACGACACGCATGGGGGTGACCGTGGTGGCTGAATGGAGCTGATCCCGAGGCAGGAGCCCCACCAGGAAGGGGTGCGGCGGCGCACCATGCGTCAGGTCGTCGTAGTGATGCCGAGCGCGTTCACCCTCGGCAATCTGTTCTTCGGCTTCTGGGCCATCGTCTCCGCCTTCAACGGGAACTTCCGGTGGGCGGGATGGTTCATCGTGTTCGCCGGGATCCTGGACATGCTGGACGGCCGCGTCGCCCGGCTCTCCAACACCGGCACCCGCTTCGGCGCGGAGCTGGACTCGCTGGTGGACGTCATCTCCTTCGGGGTGGCGCCCGCGCTGCTGCTCTACTTCCTCGACTTCGCCAATGCCGGCCGCTTCGCCTGGATCCTGTGCTACATCTACGTCACCGCGGTGGCGCTCCGGCTCGCCCGGTTCAACGTGGTGTCGGCGGGTAAGCCGCCCACCGGCTGGTTCACCGGGCTGCCCTCCCCCGCCGCAGGGATGACGCTCGCGGTGTACTACCCGTTCAGCCAGACCGAGTGGTACCGGGCGTCGCTCGCCTACCTCGACCTCCAGCACCAGGGGCTCGTGGTGCTGATGCTGCTGCTCGCGGTCCTGATGGTGAGCAACGTGAAGTACCCCAAGTTTCCGCCCATCGGGGTCCGGAGCGCCAAGGGGCTGTTCGGCCTCGCCGTTCATCTGACGATCCTGCTCGGCGGAATCTTCGCACCTGAGTATTTTTTGTTTCCACTCGGCCTGTTCTACGTGTCCTACGGCATCGTCCGCGCGACGATCCTCGGCCTCATGGAGCGGCCCGAGATGGTCCCGGTGGCGGAGGAGCGGATCGCCGATGGCGGTGAGCCGGAGCCGTCACCCGTTACCCACGAGCGGCGCGCCAACTGGCGCGATCGCCGACAGACGCCAGAGGACTGATGACCTACCGTGTGCAGGTGAGGGTGATGCCGCGAACCGGCCTGCTCGACCCGCAGGGTCAGGCGGTCGAGCACGCGCTGTCCGCCCTCGGATTCGCCGAGGCCGGCGGCGTCCGGGTGGGGCGGGCGATCCAGCTCGAGGTGGCGGCCCCGTCCCGGGCCGACGCCGAGGCCCGGGCCCGGCAGATGTGCGACAAGCTGCTGGCCAACCCGGTCACCGAGGACTACCTGCTGGAGGTGGAGGAGAGCTGATGCTCGACGTGGCGGTCGTCCGGTTCCCCGGCAGCAACTGCGACCTCGACGCGCTCCGCGCCGCCGAGGCGGTGGGCACGAACAGCTACTTCGTGTGGCACCGGGACACCGATCTCGGCAAGGCCGACGTGGTGATCCTGCCCGGCGGGTTCAGCTACGGCGACTACCTGCGCTCCGGGGCGATCGCCCGGTTCAGCCCGGTGATGCAGGCGGTCCAGCGCCACGCCGCCGAGGGCGGCGCGGTGCTGGGGATCTGCAACGGGTTCCAGATCCTCTGTGAGGCCCATCTCCTTCCCGGCGCGCTGATGCGGAACGCCGGGCTCCACTTCGTCTCCAAGCCGGTGGACGTGACGGTCGAGCGGAACGACACCCCCTTCACGACCGACTACGCGGTCGGCCAGTGCCTCCGCCTTCCCGTGGCGCACGGCGACGGGCGGTTCCTCGCCACCGACGACACCCTCCGGATGCTGGAGGCGGAAGGACAGGTGGTGCTCCGCTACGTCGCGGACAGCGAGGGCTCGCCCCGGCAGCCCAACCCCAACGGCTCCGCCGCGCACATCGCGGGGCTCCGGAACGCCGCGGGAAACGTGGTCGGCATCATGCCGCATCCCGAGCGCGCCGCCGACCCGGTGCTCGGCCTCGCCGACGGACGCGGATTCTTCACCTCCATGGCTGCGTGGAAGCAGCCCTCCACAGCGAAGGTGCTCAGCCGATGACCATCGAGAAGCCCAGCCGCAACGAGGACGAATACTTCGCCCAGCAGAACGCCGAACTGCTCCGGAAGCAGCGGGAGAAGAGCGAGGCCAGCGCCCGCGAGGCGGAGCGCAAGAGCCACTATATGAAGTGCCCCAAGGACGGCTTCGACCTCGACAGCGGTGAGTTCCACGGGGTCCAGATCGAGACCTGCCCCCGCTGCGGGGGGATGTGGCTCGACGCGGGCGAGCTGGAAGTGATCTCGCACGAGGAGCGCCCGGCGCTCATGACCAGAGTGCTCTCCGAGGCGCTGTCGGCCTTCCGCTCATCGGACAAGAAGCGCGAGCCCGGCAAGTGACCGTTTCCGCCGTCGCGGGCTCGACCGAGGCGACCGCCTTTCCCGGCGAGCGCCCGGTCACTCCCGAGGTGGTACGCGAGCACAACCTCAACCAGCTGGAGTACGAGCGGATCCTGGACCTGCTCGGCCGGCCGCCGACTCTCACCGAGCTCGGGGTCTTCTCCGCGCTCTGGTCGGAGCACTGCAGCTACAAGCACTCCAAGCCGGTCCTCAAGACCTTCCCGACCACCGGGCCGCAGGTGGTCCAGGGCCCGGGCGAGAACGCCGGCGTGCTACGGTTGCCGGATGGGTGGGCGGTCGCCTTCAAGATCGAATCCCACAATCATCCGTCCGCCGTGGAGCCGTATCAGGGCGCGGCCACCGGCGTCGGCGGCATCCTCCGGGACGTGTTCACCATGGGGGCCCGGCCGGTGGCGATGCTCAACAGCCTGCGCTTCGGACCGCTCGACCATCCCCGGAACCGCTATCTCTTCGCCGGGGTCGTTCGCGGGGTGGGCGACTACGGCAACTGCGTCGGCGTCCCCACGCTGGGCGGCGAGGTCGGCTTCGCGCCAGGCTACACCGGAAATCCGTTGGTCAACGCCATGTGCGTCGGTCTGCTCCGTGAGTCGGACCTCATCCGGGCCGCGGCCGAAGGCGTGGGCAACGTCCTCCTCGCGGTCGGCTCCCGAACCGGCCGCGACGGCATTCACGGCGCGAGCTTCGCCTCCGAGGAGCTGTCGGAGAAGAGCGAGGCGCGTCGTCCGCAGGTGCAGGTCGGCGACCCGTTCACCGAGAAGCTCCTGCTGGAGGCCAGCCTCGAGCTGATCACCTCGGACCTCATCGTCGCCATCCAGGACATGGGCGCCGCCGGCCTCACCAGCTCGAGCGCGGAGATGGCCGCCCGGGGCGGCGTGGGGGTCGAGATAGACACCGGCCTCGTGCCCACCCGCGAAGAGGGGATGACGCCGTACGAGATCCTGCTGTCGGAGTCGCAGGAGCGGATGCTGGTGGTCGCCACCCCGGATCGGGTGGCCGAGGTGCAGCGGGTATGCGCGAGGTGGGAGCTGTCGGCCACGCCGATCGGCCGAGTGACCGACGACGGAATCTTCCGGGTGAAGCACCACGGGCTCACCGTGGCGGCCATCCCCGGCCAGCGGCTGGTCGAGGACTGCCCGATCTACCATCCGGAGGCCCGCGAGAGCGAGGCGGCTCGCTCCCGCCGTTCCGCCGTTCCGCCGCTACCACCCAAGGTTGATCTCCAGGGAGCATTGGAGCTCCTTCTCGACAGCCCGAACATCGCCAGCAAGCGCTGGGTGTACGAGCAGTACGACTCGACCGTACAGGCCTCCACCGTGCTGGGTCCCGGCGGCGACGCCGGCGTCCTCCGGGTGCCGGGCACCGACTTCGGGCTCGCGGTGACCGTGGACTGCAACTCCCGGCTGGTGGCGCTCGATCCCTATGAGGGCGGCAAGGCCGCGGTCGCCGAGGCGGCGCGCAACGTCGCCTGCACCGGCGCCCGCCCGCTGGGGATCACCGATTGTCTCAACTTCGGCAACCCGGAGAAGCCCGAGGTCTTCTTCCAGTTCCGGGAAGCCTGCCGCGGAATCGCGGACGCCTGCCGGGCATTCGCCACGCCGGTGACCGGCGGAAACGTCTCGTTCTACAACGAGAGCCCGACCGGCGCGGTGGACCCGACGCCGACGATCGGGATGGTCGGTCTCCTGGAGCGGGTGGACCGGTGGGTGCCCAGCCACTTCGCCACGGCGGGAGACGACGTGCTCATCCTGGGTACGACCCGCGGAGAGCTGGGCGGATCGGCATATTGGTCGGAGATCCGCGAGTTCGTGGGCGGCCGCGCGCCGCCGGTGGACCTGGAGGCCGAGCGCCGGCTCCAGGAGCTCCTGGTGGAGGCCGCCCGGCGAGGTTTCCTCCGGTCGGCCCACGACGCCGCCGAAGGCGGGTTGCTGGTGACGCTGGCGGAGGCGGCGATCGGAGGCGCCTACGCGCCGTCGGGACTGGGCGCCGAGCTCGATTTGGAGGGCTACGCACCCGGAGTCGATCTGGAGGGACTGCTCTACGGCGAGGATGCCGGCCGGGTGGTGCTCTCCGCTGATCCCGCCAGCTCGGCGGCCCTGGCCGAGCTCGCCCAGGAGCGCTCGGTGCCGATCTTCCGCGCGGGCCGGGTCGGCGGTCGAACGCTGGAACTGCGCGCCCGGTCTCGGGTGTTGAGTTGGGACGTGGAAACATTGCGAACGACCTACTTCGAAGCGATTCCGCGGCGCATGCAGCAGGCCGACGCGGAGCGCTCAGCGGGAGAATAGACGGCATGTGCGGCATCATCGGCGTCTCCGGCATCCCGGACGCGGCCCGGCTCGCCTATCTCGGTCTCTACGCCCTCCAGCACCGCGGGCAGGAGAGCGCGGGCATCGTGGTGATCGACCGCGAGGGAAACGCGCGGGCGCATCGCGGGATGGGGCTGGTCTCCGAGAACTTCGATGACGCCGCCCTGGACCGGCTGCCGGGCGACGTCGCGGTGGGCCACACGCGCTACTCGACCACGGGAAGCACCGTGCTCGCCAACGCCCAGCCCTGCAGCGTCAACACCCGATGCGGCCCCCTCGCCATCGCCCACAACGGAAACCTCACCAACGCCACCGAGCTGAAGCGCGAGCTGGTCGAGAAGGGCGCGATCTTCACCACCTCGTCCGACACCGAGGTGCTCGTCCACCTGATCGCCCGCTCCGAGGCGGACACGGTGGAGGGGCAGATCCGGGACGCGCTGGAACAGGTGGAGGGCGCCTACAGCCTGGTGATCACGGCCGGGCGCTCGCTCTATGCCGTGGTGGACAGCCGCGGCTTCCGGCCGCTGGTCCTCGGTCGGCTGGGCTCGGGAATGGTGGTGGCCTCGGAGACCTGCGCGCTCGACCTCGTCGGCGCCGCCATGGCCTGCGAGCTCGAGCCGGGCGATTTCGTGAAGGTCGACGAGGGCCGGGTCACCGAGCTGCCGAGGCTGTCGCCCCGGCCGGTGAGCCGTTGCGTCTTCGAGCTGGTCTATTTCGCCCGGCCCGACAGCACCGTGTTCGGCGAGTCGGTGGACCGGGTGCGGCGGGAGCTCGGCCGGCAGCTCGCGCGGGAGCGGCCCGCCACCGGCGACGTGGTCTTCAGCGTCCCCGACAGCTCCAACGCCATGGCGCTCGGGTTCTCCGAGGTGTCGGGCATCAAGCTGGAGCACGGGCTCATCCGGAACCACTACGTCGGGCGCACCTTCATCAACCCGACCCAAGACCACCGGGTGGATAACGTCAAGATCAAATTCAACCCGGTGCGCGACGTGATCCACGGCAAGGCGTGCGTCGTGGTGGACGACAGCCTGGTCCGCGGCAACACCAGCCGGAACCTGGTGCGGATGATCCGCGCCGCCGGCGCGCGCGAGGTGCACCTCCGCCTCGCCTCGCCCCCGATCACCGGCCCTTGCCACTACGGCATCGACACGCCGACCCGCGAGGAGCTGATCGGGTCCAG
>CAYPAE010000151.1:0-5798 GCA_964408595.1 uncultured Gemmatimonadaceae bacterium
CGAAACGAGGGGCCCAGGGAGGCTGGCCAAGCCCCGCCAACCCCAGCCTCCCCGGACCGTTCATTCCGCTCGCACCTCGCATCTCTGTCAATCTCAGCTGGAGAAGCCGATTCCTATTCGGTCGAGCAGTCGCAACATGGCGCTCGGCCGTTTTCCTTCGTCCACCCGGCGGAGCGCGCGGGTGACGCCCGCGACCGCCCAGGTTCGGAAGGGTTCCGGGGGATACGGGAAGGGCTTCCGCCGCACCATCGCCAGATCCAGCAGATCGCTCGACCGATCCAGCGCCAGGTGAGCCAGAATGCGTCCCGCGATCCGGGTGGTGCCGAGCCCGTGCCCGGTGAACCCGAGTCCATAGGCGACCCGTCCGTGCAGGGCTTGGCCGAAGAACGGGGTCAGTCGGGTGGTGGAGCAGATCGGTCCGCCCCACGCGTAGGGGAAGTCGAGCGAGGCGAGCGCGGGAAAGTGGCGCCGGAAGCTCGCCCGCAAGGCGGCATAGTGGGGCGGCGAGTGATCGCAGCCGCGGTCCACCCGGTTGCCCGGGTAGTAGGCGGCCTCGCTGGTGCCCCAGAGGATTCGGTCGTCGGTGGTGAGCCGGTAGTAGTTGAAGAAGCTGCGGCCGTCGGTGACGCCCTGGCGTTCGCGCCATCCAATCGTCTCGCGCTGGGCCGGGGTGAGCGGCTCGCTCACGAGGATGTAGTCGTAGAGCGGGATGAAGCGCCGCGCGACGCGGGGCAGGAGCTGATGAGTGTACGCGCTGGTGGCGAGGACCACGCGCGGCGTACGGAGCGATCCCCGCGCGGTTCGCACCTCCACGGCTGCGCCGGCGCGCCGCACGGACTCCACCCGGCTGCCCTCGTGCACTCTGACGCCGAGGCGCTCCGCCTCTTCCCTGAGGCCGTCCACCAGCTTCACCGGATCGAGGATGCCGCCGCCCCGCACCTGCACCCCTCCCAGGTACAGCGGTGAGTCGAGCTGGAGGCGGATCTCCTCCCGGCTCAGGTACCGGTAGCTGTGGAGTCCCAGATGCCGGGCTGTCGCCACCGATCGCCGGGCCTCCTCGAGCTGGCCCTCGGTGAGCGCCGCAATCAGGCGGCCGGTGGGCTCGTAATCGCAGTCGATGCCGCGCTCGCTCAAGTACCCGGTCATCTCCTCGACGTTGGACTCGCCCAGGCGGGCCAGCCTGCGCGCTTCGGCCTCGCCGAAATGCTGAATGGCGAGACCGTGACCATGATCCACCGTCTCGGCGAGCATTCCGGCATTCCGTCCGCTGGCCCCGTACGCGGCGATCTCCTGCTCGAGGATGATCACCTCGGCGCGCCGGTCGAGCTGCTTGAGGAAGAGGGCGGTCCATAGCCCCGTGAGCCCCGCGCCGATCACGGCGACGTCGGCCTCCCCAGCGCCCTCGAAGGGCGTGACCGGCCTCGGCGAACGGCGTGACAGCCAGTAGCAGGACTGCTCGATCGGCATTCCGGTCATGGTAGGGACCCCGTCACCCGAATAAACTCCGGCACCGGTGCTATATTAATCGGACTATGCCGACCACCCCCTTCGAGGTCCAGGCCCCCTTCCAGCCGGCGGGCGACCAGCCCAAGGCGATCGCCGAGCTCACGGCGGGGCTCGCGCGGGGGGACAGGTACCAGACGCTGCTCGGGGTCACCGGGTCGGGCAAGACGATGACCCTGGCGCACACCATCGCCAACCACGGCAAGGCCACGCTGGTCCTCTCGCACAACAAGACGCTGGCCGCCCAGCTCTACGGGGAGCTGCGCCAGTTCCTGCCGGGGAACGCGGTCGAATACTTCGTCAGCTACTACGACTACTACCAGCCCGAGGCGTACGTCCCGTCCACCGACGTCTACATCGAGAAGGACGCCTCGATCAACAAGGACATCGAGAGCCTCCGGCTCCGGGCCACCACCAGCCTGATGGAGCGGGAGGACGTGGTCATCGTCGCGTCGGTGAGCGCGATCTACGGCCTCGGCGACCCGGCCGAGTACCGGAAGCTGATGGTCACCGTGCAGCGCGGCGAGCAGCGCGGGCGCGACGACGTCCTGGCCGAGCTGGTGCGGATCCAGTACTCCCGCAACGACGTCTCGTTCGAGCAGGGCACCTTCCGGGTCCGGGGTGATTCGGTCGAGATCTTCCCTGCGTATGCCGAGCAGGCGATCCGGATCGAGTTCTGGGGCGACGAGGTGGAGCGGATCAGCAAGATCAACCCCCTCACCGGCGACACGATCGCGCAAATCGACCAGTGCGCCGTCTACCCCGCGAAGCATTTCGTCACCGAGCGGGCCAAGATCGAGCGTGCGGCGGCGGCGATCCGGACCGAGCTGGCCGAGCGTCTGGCCGAGCTCAAGGGCGCGGGCAAGCTGCTCGAGGCCCAGCGGCTGGAGTCGCGCACCCAGTTCGATCTCGAAATGCTGCTCGAGGTGGGGACCTGCGCCGGCATCGAGAACTACTCACGCCATCTCAGCGGACGCCGTCCGGGAGAGCGCCCCGCGTGTCTCATCGACTACTTTCCGGCGGATTTTCTGGTGGTGGTGGATGAGTCGCACGTAAGCTTGCCGCAGATCGGCGGGATGTTCAACGGCGACCGCTCCCGCAAGCTGACCCTGGTGGACTACGGCTTCCGCCTTCCCTCCGCGCTGGACAACCGGCCGCTGCAGTTCGACGAGTTCATGTCGCTGGTTCCCCAGATGATCGCGCTGTCGGCCACGCCGGGCGACTACGAGCTCGGCCTCTCGGGCGGGGTCGTGGTCGAGCAGATCATCCGGCCCACCGGTCTGGTGGATCCGGAGGTGGACGTGCGGCCGGTGCGCGGGCAGGTGGACGACCTGCTGAACGAGATCCGGCTCCGCGAGGCGCGGGGCGAGCGGGTACTGGTCACCACGCTCACCAAGCGAATGTCCGAAGACCTCACCGACTACCTCCAGCAGGCGGGCGTGCGGGTGCGCTACCTCCACTCCGACATCGACACCATCGAGCGGATGGACATCCTCCGCGGTCTTCGGCTCGGTGACTTCGACGTGCTGGTCGGGATCAACCTGTTGCGGGAAGGACTCGACCTGCCCGAGGTCTCGCTGGTGGCCATCCTCGACGCGGACCAGGAAGGCTTCCTGCGCTCCGACCGGAGCCTGGTGCAGACGATCGGCCGCGCGGCCCGGAACGTGGGCGGCAGGGCCATCCTCTACGCCGACCGGATCACCGGCTCGATGCGGCGCGCGCTCGACGAGATGGACCGGCGGCGCGAGATCCAGCGGCGGTTCAACCGGGAGCACGGGATCACGCCGCGCTCGATCGTGAAGTCGATGGAGGAGGTGCGCCTCTCCACCCACGTGGCCGACGCGCGCACCGAGAAGCCCGAGCCCAGGCTCGCCATGCAGGAGCGGGTGGACCTGCACGATCCGGCGAAGCGCGCGGCGATGATCCAGGCGCTCGAGCGGCAGATGCGCCAGGCAGCGGCCAATCTCGAGTTCGAGCTCGCCGCCATGCTGCGCGACCAGGTGAACGATTTGCGGGCCGTCTCGGCGCCCGACGTCCACCGAGGTGCCACGGCCAGGGTTCGCCGCCAGGCGTGATCCGTACCATGACTCAGGTCGAGCTGGAAGCCGAAGGAGAGACGCTCGGCCGCTCGCTCCCGCCAGGCGCGCTCCTCACCTTCGAGGGCGATCTCGGGGCGGGGAAGACCACGCTCATCAAGGCGATCGCCCGAGGACTCGGCGTTGCCGGCGGGGCGAGCAGCCCTACGTACGCGCTGGTGCACCGGTATCGCGCTCGCCGGGGGCCGGTCTTCCATCTGGACTGCTTCCGGCTTCGTTCGCCCGAGGAGGCCGCCGACCTCGATTGGGAGGGACTGCTCAGGGACGGCGACGCGATTCTGGTCGAATGGCCGGAGCGCGCGGGTGAGTGGCTCCCGTCGCCGACGCGACGCTTCCGCCTCCACCATCTGGTGGACCCGGATCGCCGGGGCCTGGAGATCCTCTGATGTGGCTGGCCCTGGAGACGGCGACCGACCGCGCCTCGGTGGCGATCGGGGAAGGCGCCGAGGACACGGTGGAGGAGAATCTGAGCGGCGCGCGGCGCCACGCGGGCGGGTTGCTCCCGATGATCGAGACCGTCCTCCGGCGGCGCGGCGTCACGCTCGACCAGGTGAGCGGCGTGGTGGTGAGCGACGGGCCCGGCAGCTTTACCGGGCTTCGGGTCGGCGCATCGGTGGGCAAGGCGCTGGCCCGGGCTCGGGGCCTGCCGCTCTGGACCGCGCCATCCCTGATGGTGCGCGCGGCGGGAGTGGCCAGTGCCGGCCGCCGGCTGGTCCTCGCGGTGTCCGACGCCCTCCGGGGTGACATATACGCCGCTGCCCTCCGGTTCGAGCCGGGGCGGATCCGCACCGAGCTCGAGCCTGGCGTCTGGCGGCCCGAGGCGTTAGCCGAGCTCGACCTCGCACCCGACGCGCTGGTGGGCGAAGTCCCGCCGGTCGCCGTCGCGGTGCTCGAGCGGCGAACCGGGCTCGAGATGATCTGCCCCCCGGAAGGAGCGCCCCATGCCGCCAGGCTCATCGGGCTCGTCGCGATGGAGGGCGGCGCGCGTAGGGTGGAGGATGCACCGGGATGGGAGCCGGTGTACGGCCGGCCAGCCGAAGCGCAAGCGCGGTGGGAGATCGCTCATGGACGCCCCCTTCCGGATTCGGTCGGCGGCTCTCGCTGACGCTGCGGCGCTCGTCGCGATCGAGCGGCGCAGCTTCAGCGATCCCTGGAGCGAGCCCAGCTTTCGCGAGGCGCTGGGTTCCGAGTGGACCTTCGGGCTGGTGGCGGAGACTGGCCGCGGTCTGGCCGGGTATATGATCGGGCGCGAGGCCGCGGGAAGTGGCGAGGTGCTGAATCTCGCCGTGGCACCCGAGTTCCGGCGCCGCGGGATCGGCGGCGCGCTGCTGGAGGCGGGCCTGGCGGCGTTCCGGCGGCGGCGCGCCACCGAGGTCTTTCTCGAGGTGCGCGAATCGAACCGCTCGGCCCAGGCGCTGTATCTCGCGCGAGGCTTCCGGGCTGTCGGCCAGCGCGCGTCGTACTATCGCAATCCCAAGGAGGACGCGCTGGTGTTGCATCTCCCGCTCCGCCAGCCGGCGTGAGCCGGGCACCGGCGGCGTAACTCTGGTTGGCAAGAAGTCGCCGAATCTGCATCTTATCCGGGTCCGCACGAAGGGCCCATCGTCAGCATCCTGGAGGTGCATGTGAGCCGGAGTCTGAACAAAGTCACTCTGATCGGAAACCTGGGCGCGGACCCCGAAGTCCGCAGCACCTCGAACGGGTCGCGAGTAGCCACCCTCTCCCTGGCCACCAGCCGGCGCTGGAAGAACCAGTCTGGCGAGCAGCAGGAAAAGACCGAGTGGCATCGAGTGGTGCTCTGGAACAACAAGGGCTCGAGCCTCGCGGATCTCGCCGAGCGGTACTGCAAGAAGGGCGACAAGCTCTACGTCGAGGGAAGCATCGAGTACCGCTCCTGGCAGGACCGCGAGGGCCAGACCCGGTACACCACCGAGATCACCGCCAGGGAGGTCATCCTCCTGAGCGGCAAGAGCGACGGCTCGGAATCCTTCGCGCCGGCCAACAAGGTGGCGGCCGCGGCGTCGGCCCCGAAGGGCAAGGATCAGTCGTTCGAGGATTTCCCCGAGGCGCTCGACGGCGAGGACGACGACCTCCCGTTCTGATCTGTCGTGGCTGCATGGAGTCCCGGTGCGCTGGGCGAAGCCCCGGTGTGCTGTGCGAGTGGAACGGACGGTCCCGGGAGGCTGGCCAAGCCCCGCC
>CAYPAE010000152.1:0-5769 GCA_964408595.1 uncultured Gemmatimonadaceae bacterium
GCTGGCCTCGGCGTACGGCAAGGTCTTCCCCGACCGAGGAGGACACACCGACCCCCAGCAGCTGGCAAAGGCCAAGGCCGACGCGATCCAGGCCAAGAAGCAGCTCAAGGCGTACCTCTCGGCCCCGGTGAAGGGGCAGCTCATCTCGGGCGACGTATGGATCTCCCAGCTCTGGAACGGCGACACGACCCAGGCCAAAGCCGAGCAGCCGAACCTCGGCTACGTGATCCCCAAGGAAGGGTGCACCATCTTTGGCGACTCGATGTCCGTGCCCAGGAGCGCCCCGAACAAGCGCGCGGCGCACGAGTGGATGAACTACATCCTCCGGCCCGAAGTTGGCGCCGCCCTGTCCAACGCGACGGGCTACGGCACACCGAACGCCGCCGCCGCGAAGCTGCTCGAGATTCCCGTCCCCTACCCGACGGAGGACGAGCTCAAGCGGCTGGAGTATCAGGTGGACCTCGGCCGCGACACCGCGATCTGGGATCAGATCTGGACGGAGATCAAGTCGGCGTGACCCGCCATTCGAACGACGAGGTCCTGGCGCTCAGCCGGCGATACCTCGAGCTGATCGAGGGACGGGAGCTGTCCCTCGAGGAGAAGCACGCCTTCATCGCGGAGACGGTGGAGGCGTACGAGCGCCACGTGAACCGCGGCTTCATCGGATACCGGAAGTCGGTGACTGAGGCCGGCCAGTTTGCCGCGCTGGAGTGGTCGGGCCAAGGCTCGATCCTGAGGGATCTGCTCGGCCGGGAGTACATCGACTGTCTCGGCGGCTACGGGATCTTCAGCGCAGGGGTGAATCACCCCAAGATCCTGAGCGCCGTCGCCCGCCAGATGGAACGGATGGCGCTCAACAGCCAGGAGCTGCTGGAGCCCTGGCGGGCCGGGCTCGCGCGACTCCTCGCGATGGTGACCCCGGGCGACCTCGCGAACGCCTTCTTCATCAACAACGGCACCGACGCCATCGAGGGGGCGATCAAGCTGGCCCGGCTCTACACCCGCCGGAATCTCTTCGTGTCCACCCTCGGCGGGTTCCACGGCAAGTCCATGGGCTCGCTCTCGCTCATGGGGAAGGGGTCGTTCCGCGAGCCGTTCGCGGGCGGGTTGCAGGACGTGCGCTTCGTGCCGTACGGCGACGCGGACGCGCTGGAGGCGGAGTTCGCCAAGGCGGCGCAGGTGGGGACGCCCGTGGCGGGATTCGTGGTGGAGCCGGTGCAGGGGGAGGCCGGCGGGGTGGTGCCGCCCGAGGACTATCTGCCGCGGGCCCGCGAGCTGTGCACCGCGTACGGTGCCCTCCTCATCGCGGACGAGATCCAGACCGGGATGGGCCGCACGGGGGCGCTCTGGGGAGTGGACCACACCGGGACGGTCCCCGACATCATGTGTCTCGGGAAGTCGATCGGGGGCGGGGTCATGCCGCTCTCCGCCTTCATCGCGCCGCCGGAAATCTGGGAGGTGTTGATCCCCAATCCGATCATCCACTCCACCACGTTCGGCGGGAACCCGATGGCCTGCGCCGCGGGGATCGCGGCGATCCAGGTGACGCTGGAGGAGGACCTCCCCGGTCAGGCGGCGGCCAAAGGCGAATTCCTCCTCCGCGAGCTCGGCACCCTGAAGGCGAAATACCCCCAGGCCCTCAGCGACTTCCATGGTAAGGGGCTGCTGATCGGGATGGAGTTTCCCACCGACGAGACCGGCTTTCGCTGCGCGGCCGGTCTCTTCAAGCGGGGTGTTCTGGTCGCGGGTACCTATTCCAGGGCACGCACCGTCCGGATCGAGCCCGCGCTGGGCATCCCGATGGAGCTGCTCAACGAGCTGCTGACCCGCCTCGAGGACACCTTCCGTGAGGTGGCGAAGCAGGTCTGAAGAAGCTCGTTGTCACCACATGACCGCCGCCGGCAGCCGCGGCGAGACTACTCCTCCGCCCCTGCCGGCGCCTCCGCCGGCGCTTCCTCCACCGCCTCCTCCTCTTCGACCGCGTTCGACCAGCCGATCGACACCCCGCCCCAGAGCTTCACGTCGCTCTCGTTGGTCGGAGACGTGAACTTGGTGAAATCGTCCCCGCTGATCTGAAAGTGCAGCACCGGCGTGATCGAGAAGACCCCAGCCGTGAAAGGGACTCCGGCCGAGAGATCCAGATGCGTCAGCCCGTCGTCGAAGAAATTGGCGGATGCGTCGGAGCTCACGTCCTGGCCCAGACTCAGTCCCACGGCGCCACCAAGATCCAGCGTCCGCGATTCTCCCAGCGGAACTGAATGTGAGACGGCGCCTTCAACATACGCGCCCTTGATCTTGTCGAAGTCGTAGTAGATCGAAAGCTCCGGGGCGAGCGGCACGTCGAGCCCTACCTTCCCGTACACTTCCCAGGTGTTGCTCTCGCTGTCGAGCCCTCCATTAGAGGTGGCGGTGAGGTCGTTCGGATAGATGAAACCGACGATGCCGCCGGTCAGCGTGGCTTTCCCCGCTCCAAAGCCCACCTCGGCGTACGGGTTGTACTCCGAGAGGTTGAACGCCGACAGCCCCCCGCTCTCGCTGATGTCGTTTTCAGAATCGTCGTACTTTCCCAGATCGAAGTTCGCCCAGCTGCCCAGCGTGATCGAAGCGTTGCCCGCCGGGAAGCTGACCCACAGATCGGGTTGGGCCACCGGCTTGTTCGTCAGGCTCAGCCCGCGCCAAACGTAGGAGCTGAAGAGGTCCAGCTGGGCACCGATTTCGGTCTGCGCTTGTGCCCCACGCGCGGGCGCGGCCAGCAGGATGCCGAGCGCGGTCGCCCTCAGCAGGTTCGCTGCCTTCATGGGATCTCCTCGGGAGCTTGCGGGTGGGACGGCGGGAATTCGACGCCTGAGGGTCAATGTACGGGAAGGGGCACGACGGTCAAGCGTGACCGCCGTGCCCCCCCACCTTGGCGTCCCCGTGCCGGCCTACTCCGAAGTGGCCGGCGCTCCCAGCGCCCGGGACCAGCTGATGGTCAGCCCGCCCCACAGCTTCACGTCGCTCGCGTTCCCCGGAGAGGTGAACTTGGTGACCTCGTCCCCGTTGACCAGAAAGTGGACGACGGGCGTGATGGAGAAGATGCCCGCCGAGACCGGCACGCCGGCCGACAGGTCGAGGTGGGTGAAGCCGTTCTCGAAGAAGTTGTTGAGCTCATCCGGGGAGCTGGCCTCGGCCTGGCCGGCGCTCAGACCGCCGAGCGCGCCCAGGTTGAGCGAGAGGGATGAGCCGAGCGGCAGCGAGTGGCCGATACTCCCCTCGATATAGGCCCCGTTCACTTTGTCGAAGTCGTAGTACACCGCGAGCTTCGGGCTGAGCGGCACGCCGAGCCCGACCTTGCCGTAGACTTCCCAAGTGTTGAAGGCGTCGGTGGCGCCGAAGTCGTTGGGGAAGAGGTAGCCAACCACGCCGCCGGTCAGCGTCGCCTTGCCGACCGGCAGGCTCACCTCCGCCCACGGATCGAACTCGGACAGGTTGAGGCTCGACACCCCTCCGCTCTGGCTGAAATGGTCGGTGTCGTCGTAGCGGCCGAGATCCACGTTCGCCCAACCGCCCACGGTCATTGATGCGTTCCCCGCGGGGAACGCCAGGTACACGTTCGGTTGGCCCACCGGCCGGTTGGTGAGGCTCACCCCGCGCCAGACGTAGCCACTGAACAAGCCGAGATCGGCGCCCACGGTCGCTTGTGCCCGGGCGGTACTCGCGGATGCCGACGCGACGACTGCCAGCACGGCGGCCAGCAACTTCGGTCGCAACATGGTCTCTCCCTTCAAGATGGGGAAAACAAAAAACCCGCCTCGAACGTCGAGGCGGGTCGGCTAAAGCCAGAGCGTCACACGTGCGACAGCCCGAGACCTCTACGTGAAGGCGTGGTCGATAGAGAGCGGATTGCGGTTTCGGCGGGTCTCGGGGCGCATGAACTCAATGTAGGACGCTGGGACGCGGGCCGTCAAGCGGAGCCTGCTTCGGCGCCGCGAGGAGATCTTGGCGATCGGCGCCGATCCAGGATCCGACATGGGATGGGTGAATCTAGGGTCCGCGGGGCGCGCTTTGGGCTCGCGCCGGCGTAGTTGCGGAGTTGAGTCCAGGATAGCACCTTGCCTCCGGACTCTTCCCACGAGAATGGATCTGGACCTCAACTCCGTTTTCGTCAAGCGTTTCGGCGATCTGGTGGCGTTGCTGCGGGTCGATCCGGGGAACGACGCGGCCCAGGATCTCGCGCTCACCGCCGCCGCCAGCGCCGTGGCCCGGATGCCGATCGAGGTGGAGGCCGCGAGCGAGGTGGCCGGCAGCGCCAAGGGCGTAGGCCTCAGAGCCAGGATGATCGCCCGCCAGGTGGACCGGCTGCGCTTCGCTGCGGGCGCGGAGCCCTACGAGCTCCAGGCGGTGGCACGCGCCCTCGCCCACGACCTCACGCCGATTCCCGCCATGCCGCACGTGGAAGTCGAGCTGCTGCGGCTCCTGGCGCCCCCATCCCGCTAGAGAAATCGTCGATCAGCGGTGCACGCCGAAGCCTTCGACGTGGACATCGAGGTTGTGGTTCACCCGGAGCCCGACGATCCCGTCCAACGCCATCCCCTTCGCGTCGGTACCGTAGACCTCCTGCCCGTTCACCAGGAAGACGACCTTGCTCGGATCGCGCTTGTTGTCCACCTCGAGCAGGTTGGTGGCCGACCCCTTGGCGTCCGGCTGCTTCACCGCCGCATGCTGGACCCATCCCTTGGACACGTCGCTCGTTTTCTCCCCGTCCCGCCGCTTGATCAGAAAGTTCCCGTCCTGGCGGACCAGGAAGTAGATGTACTTCTGCGCGGCGCCGTCGAGCCCCTGCCCGCCGACGAAGAGCCCGTAGCCCTCCGCGTGTTCCGACGGCTTGGTCTGGGTAAACGTGGCGAGGGTGTGAAAGGGACCGCTTCCCTGCGTGTCGGAGCGATAGAGGATGATCGCCGGACCGAGAGTGAGGTGAAGGCCCTGTCCCATGGATACGACCTTCGCGGTCTTGGCATCGCCGCGATCGGCGCGAACAGTCCAGCCGGCGGGGACGGTGCCGCCCCCGGTCGCCGCGTAGTCGGGGTGGTCCTGAGCGGCGAGCGGAGTGGTGAGCGCCGCGACCAAGGCGGCGGCGGACAGCGACGATCGCATGGGAAATCCCCCGGTGCACAGGTGAATCGTTGGAGTTGCGGGAAGCGTTCCGGAAGGCTAACCTAAGCCTCCACTATTTCGGTTCTCCTTGGGAGACGCTCGATGTCGTATTGGATCGGAGTGCTCCTCGCCACCATCGGGGCGAGCTTGATCCTGGGGGCTCTCACCTACGTGTCCGCCCTCATCGGGTTGCTGGTCAACGCGATGATCGTGCTGATGTGCGGACCGATCATCGACGGCGTCGTCAGCAAGCGAGGGCGCGCCTCATCCCGGTAGGGCGCCGGCTCAGCTCTGGTCCGGGGTCGGAGATTCCGGGGTAGTCGCCGAGCGCATGGCGGCCTCGTAGTTGATCTTCAGACTTCCCAGCAGCTCCCTCAGTCCCCGCACCTTCATCTGAAGCCCTCCCCCCCGGCGCGTCATGGTGCCCATGAGGCCCGCCGTGTCCGCGATTCCGGTCAGGCTGAGTCCCGACGCATTGCCCTTGATCTCGTCGAGCAGCCGCGCGAGGCCTCGGACGACCACGTCGTCCGCCCGCAGCGCGGTCATCTCTTCGATGACGGCATGGATGCGTTGGAATTTCGGCGGCAGGGTCTGGAGATAGCCGAGTTGCGCCTGCTGCCGCGACGTCAGTTTGAC
>CAYPAE010000153.1:0-5767 GCA_964408595.1 uncultured Gemmatimonadaceae bacterium
CCGAGCAGCTGGTCTATATCCACTCGGTCACCCGGACGCTGCACTACGCCTTGCTTCGGATGCCGGAGCTCTACTTCGGCGACCCGGCCGTCCGCGAGCTGCTCCGGCTCGATCCGGCGGAGGACGAATGGCTCCGCGCCTGCTGGACTCCCGCGGTGCAGGCCAGGAACCCGGTCTTCGACCGGCTCGACTGCATGGTGGACTACGCCAGCCCGATCTGGAAGGACACCCTGCGCTTCGTCGAGCCGAACCTCACCGGCATCGGGGGACTGTACCTGGTGCCCGCGGTCGAGGAGGTCGTGGACGGCGTCGTGGTTCCGCTGCTGGTGTCGCAGGACCCGGGGATCCGCCTCACCCGCTTGCTCGACGCGCGGATTCTCCTGCTCAATGAGCTGGTGGAGCACCTGGAGGTGGTGGGCCGGCCCGGCGGGACCATCTGCCTGGTGGAGCCCAAGTACGAGCTGGAGGGGATCGACGAGCAGCGCCGGCTGGTGGAGTACTTCAGCGACCGGCACGGCATTCTCATGCTCCACGCCGACCCGAGCGAGCTTCGGATGAAGGGGGACGAAGTCTACTGCGGCGACAGGCAGGTGGACCTGGTCTACCGCGACTACGCCGTCCTCGACCTGGTGGAGCTGGCGGCGGATGGCATGGATCCCGAGCCGATGCGCCGGCTGTTCCGGGAGAACCGCGTGGTCTCCTCGATCACGGCGGAGCTGGACTGCAAGAGCTGCTTCGAGGTGCTCACCGACCCGGCCCTGAGCGAGAAGTATTACAGCGAGGAGGAGCGGCGGGTTTTTCAGCATCACGTCCTCTGGACCCGCGCAGTGCGCGAGCGGAAGACCACCCTGCCGACCGGTGAGACGGGCGACCTGCTGGAGTTCGCCCGCCGGGAGCGCGACTGGCTGGTGCTGAAGCCGTCACGCGGCTACGGTGGTGACGGCGTGCTCCTGGGGCAGACGGTGGGCGACGCCGAGTGGACGAGCGCGCTCGATGCCGCGCTGGCGGACCAGGAGCTCTGGGTGCTCCAGCGGCTGGCGCAGATCCCGGTGATCGAGGTGCCGACGCTCATGCCGGACGGCACCCTGCATCCCGAGGCGTTCTATCACGTGATGGGGTTCGCGTCGAGCGACGAAGGGATCGCGATTCTCGCCCGCGCCTCGCAGCGCCAGGTGGTGAACGTGGCGCAGCGCGGGGGGATGGCGGCGGTGATGGCGATCGAGGAGGTCTGAGCTACTTCGCGTCCACCACGTAGGCCTCCATCGCGAAGTATTCCGCCAGCCCCAGCTTGTCCAGCTCAGTCGCCGTCCCCTTGTTCCGCGCCTCCACCCGCTGCCAGAACTCGCGCTCGTCGGGCCCCGGGAATGGGGCGGTGTCCTTCTGCGACTGGTGCTTGAAGATCGCCTGGATCTTGAGCCGCAGCTCCTCCTGGGACAGCGGCACCAGCCACGTCGCCTCGGTCACCGGCCATTCCTGCCAGGCGCCGCGGTAGAGCCACACCTCGGGCCGCGGCCGGCCGGCGGCGACGATCTCCTCCAGCGCGCGGTCGATGGCCTCCTTGCACATCCGGTGGGTGCCGTGTGGGTCAGAGAGGTCGCCGGCCACGAAGATGAGGTCGGGACGGATTTCCTCGAACAGCGCGCGGACGATCGCGACATCGGCGGGACCGATCGGATCCTTCCGCACCTTGCCAGTCTGATAGAACGGCAGGTCCAGGAACCGCGCGGCGCCCTCCTCCAGCCCCAGCGTGCGCAACCCTGCGACCGCCTCGGACTCGCGGATCACCCGCTTGACGTCGCGCACCTCCTCGATGTCCACGTCGCCCGGACGCTTGGCGGCGAGGAACTCCTCCACCCGGCCCACCAGCTGGGTCACCGCGGGCTCCGCGACCCCCCGCTCGCCCGCCACCCGTCCCAGGAAGTCGAGGTGGCGGCGGACGTCGTGGTCGAAGACCGCCAGGTTGCCGCTGGTCATGTAGGCGACGGTGATGGCGTTCTCGTTCTCCACCAGTTTCCGGAGAATGCCGCCCATCGAGATGACGTCGTCGTCGGGATGGGGGGAGAAACAGATGATCCGCTGGCCTCGCGGCAGCTTCGAGCGGCCCCGGATCTTGGCGCCGAGCGCGTTGAAGACGACCCCGTTGAGCGCGCCCGGCGTGCCGTGCGCCGCCACCAGCGACGAAAGCCGGTGCTCCGCGTAGTCGCGTTGGGTGAGCTTGAGGATCGCCTTCCGGGTCTGCCGGGAGAGCCAGGTGACGGCCTGGACCGCGAGCGGCGGCGTCCATTCGACCGGGCCCAGGAGCCAGGGTGTCGCCACCCGGGTGAGATAGGCGCCCGCGGCGCTGTCGAGGTAGAAGGTCGTGGCGGAATGCCGCTGGAGGAAGGTGGCCGCGACCTCGTGGTCCACCTCGCCCTCCACCGCGCGCCGCACGATGTGCGCCTTGTGCTCGCCGGTAGCCAGGATCAGGATCTCGCGCGCCCCCAGGATGGTAGCCACGCCCATGGTGACCGCCTCGCGGGGGACGTTCTCCTCACCAAAGAAATCGGCCGCGCCGTCCTTTCGGGTAACCAGATCGAGCGTGATGAGCCGGGTGCGGCTCTCGAGACCCGAGCCGGGCTCGTTGAACCCGATGTGGCCGGTGCGCCCGATGCCGAGGAGCTGGAGGTCTATGCCCCCGGCCTCGCGGATCGCGGCCTCGTAGCGCCGGCATGCCTGGTCGATCTGGTCTCGGGGGAGGTCGCCCCGGGGGATGTGGACGTTCTCGGGACGGATGTCGACCTGGGAGAAGAGATGCTCCCACATGAACCGATGGTAGGAGTGGAGGCTCCCGGGATCCATCGGGTAGTACTCGTCGAGGTTGAAGCTGACGACGTGGGCGAAGCTGAGCCCCTCCTCACGGTGCCTGCGGACCAGCTCGCGGTAGACGCCGATCGGCGTGGAGCCGGTCGCGAGGCCGAGCACCGCCGGCTTCCCGGCCGCGGCCTTCTCGCGGATCAGCTCGGCAACACGAGCCGCGACCAGACTGCCGAGCTCGTCGTGGTCCGCGACGATGACGGTGCGAATGCGCTCGAGGGAGGTGGAATGGGGAAGCATCGGTCTGTGCGAAGGTAGGAGACACTGGACGGGCAGACAACGGCCTCGGGGTGGGGCTAACGGGTGGGGGGTCCGGACCCGGCCGTACCGCTGCCGATGCCGGCGTCCGGACCCCCCACCCGACCTCAGCCACCCCATCTGCACACGGCGTTCCGACGTCTTGTCCTTTCGCCCTTCGCCGTTCCGCCGTTCCGCCCTATTGCGGCTCCACCTGAATCGTCGCCGAGGTTCCGCCGGTCCGCGTCACCAGCTTCAGATGCAGCATCCCGGTCCCGCTGTCGTACCAGTACCGGTCTCCCGTGCTCGCCTCCAGCTCGGCGAGGTCCACCGCCGCGGTCAGCGGGCTCGATCCGTTGAAGTCGCGTATCACCTGGAACGACGCCTGCGGATACGGCAGCGTGAGTCGCGCCCACTCGCCCTCGAGCGTGCGGCTGAGTGAGACTCGCGGCCGAAGCGGCGCCGCGGCCGCGAACTGCACGGTGTAACTCCGCCCCGGCAGCATGGACCCGTGCGCGGAGTTGGGGTTGCCCGGCACGCCGACCAGTGCCAGCGCCGCCGCGTCGTCCCGGGTGACGGTGAGCGGTGCCACGACCTCCGCGTCGCTCCGCACGCTGAAGCCGACGTACCGCTGGGGGCACACGTAGGCGTTCCACTCCAGCCGCGAGGTGCACGCGGGGGTCACCAGGAACGGGTGGTTCGGCACGACGAACACGCCCGCCACCCCGGTCACGTCGCCGTCGCGGTCGAGGAAGACCGCGGCCTTGTCGCCGTCCTTGTCGTCGTGTGGCGTCTCCAGGTAATACTGGTTGGCGTTGATGAACGCCACGTCGCCGGCGAAGTTGCCGGTGCTCACCGAGAAGCCGTTGTTCCGGTTGAAGCCGAGCGCGCTCGACGGGATGGACCCCGCCACGGTGTAGTTGGCGAACGTCACCCGGTCCGCGCCCACCCGCCCGTCGTAGAACTCGTAGCCACGCCGGGGGGCGCCATTGAACACCGAGCCCGCGTTGTTGGAAGACTCGCCGACGAAGAGCGCGTCCTCCACGAAGGTCTCGCTCGAGGCGAAGGTGGCGCCGATCGCGTTGTCCGCCAGCACGGCGCTGCTGAGACGGTGGTCCCGCCCGCGGAGCCAGACCGCGCGGCCGGGGTGCTTGTACGCCGTGAACCGGGTGAAGTCGGCCACCACCGCTGTGTTGGCATCGTTCGGATCGGTGCGCGGCGCGTAGAAGACCGTTTCGGTCTCACCATCCGGCCTCGGCCCGTCGTCCACGTGCAGGCCGCCGCGCTGGTTGGTGTGGGCGACGTTGTCGCTGAACTCGCGCAGCGGCGTGTTCCGGGGCAGCTCGGGCTGTCCGATCGAGAGCCCCGTCGGCGACGCCGGCAGCGCGTACCAGAACCCGAAGCTCTGGGAGCCGGCCGCGGCGTTTCCGCGGATGGTGTTGTCGGGGTTGGTGATCCAGAAGGTCGCGGCGCGGCCGTCGGTGGGGAGCACGCCCTCGCCGGTGCTCTGGGTGCCAAGTCCGAGATTCCCGGCGATGAGGTTGCCGGTCTCCGCCCCGTCCTCCAGGAAGTACCCATGGCCCAGGTGGTCGTGGCAGACGTTTCCCTCGACCCGGGCGTTGTCGGTGCCGTGCACGGTGACGCAGCGGTTGAAGCTTCCCCACACGCTGCTCCCCGTGAAGTACTGCCCGTCCACCGGACCCATCATGTGCCAGTGCATCGGGTACCGCGCCATCAGACCCTTCTGTCCCATGAACCGCAGCATCACACCCGACACCCGGAGGGTGCCGCCGGTGCCCATGATGTGGCCGCCGTAGCCACCCTCCTGGCTCGTCGCGCTGTCGCCTCGCACGACGACGTTGCGGGTGAGCAGCCCGACCTCGGCGCGCTCGTCCACCGTGCGCCCGGCGATCGTCTGAAGCTCGCCGTAGTGGGAGAAGTCGAGCGGCTCGGCGAGCGTCACGGTTGCCCCGCTCACCGCCGAGACCGTGACGACCTCGGCATGATTGGGGTCGAAGTCGGTCGAGGCGACGACCAGCTTGTCGCCGGCCCGCCAGTCGGGCGCGTCCTCCAGCAGGAGCTGGCTCGAGCCGGCGCCCGCGCTGGAAGAGAGCCGGGTCCATGCCCACCGCGACTCGCCATGGAGATCGAGCGTCCCGCCCGCCACGCCCAGCAACCGGTTTCCCATGCCCATGATGTCGCCGTCGGCGGGGGTTCCGGTGAGGGTGATCGTCGCGCGGTGTTGGAACGGCGCCGCGCTGGTACCCACCTGGAAGGTGCCCAGCACTACGATGTAGCCCGCGGTGAGATCGAGGTCCTGCTCGTCGAACAGCAGCGCACCCTCGACCCGCAGGCTCGCGAGCGCGGGCGGACTCACGTCGAGGAGTACGGCGCGTCCCGAGGGAATCACCACCGCCGCGCCGGCCGCCGGCACCTGGCCGCCCGGCCAGCTCGAGGCCTCGGACCAGCGCACCGTGGACGGAACCGGCGGCTCTCCGGGATCCTCCGGTGACGTCGGTTCACCCGTCGAGCAGGCGAAGAGTGCAAGACTGAGCACACTCGCGCGAATGCAGAACGCCAGTCGGCCTTGCATACCGGCCTCGTGCGGAGATGGTGGGCGGGACTAAGTGGCGGTGGATTCGTACGGCGGGAAAATCAGTCGCAAGACCCGGGCGAG
>CAYPAE010000154.1:0-1444 GCA_964408595.1 uncultured Gemmatimonadaceae bacterium
CGCGGTCGCCGCACAAGTTCAAAGACGTGAAGCCGACGACTACGGTGGTTGAGGCACAGCTGGATGAAGGGGAGAAGTTGACAGAGGCGTTTGCGGGCTGCGATGGCGTCATTTCAGCGCTCGGCGACGACAGGAAAACCCGTCCGAAGACGCGCAACCTTCCGCACGTCTGGAGCGCCATGAAGGCTGCGGGCGTGACAAAGTACATCGGCATGGGCTCCGGACCGATGCTGATGCCGGACGAGAAGCCTGGCTGGTTCCAGCGCACCGTGCACGCCTTGCTGAGCGTGCTGAAGCTCTTTGGCGTGGACATGCTGGAACAGAACGAGTGGGAGCGCGACAGCCTGCTCATGGGCAAGAACGGCGCCGATGGCATCACGTGGGTGCTCACCAGACCGGTGCGGCCGACCAAGACGCCCTTTGTCGGAGCTTACGTGCACCAGGCTAAGCGCGGGCCGATCAACTGTTCGATCTACGACCACGGCGACTTCTGCTTGTACTGCGTGGCGTCGAGCGAGTGGGACAAGCTTGCGCCGCATGTCAGCTCCGGTGCGAAGCCCAAGAGGAAGTAACCGACCTAGGCTGAGTGGAGCGCTGCCCAACCCGCATGAGACCGGGGCCTATCATGCTTGTTCTAGCCCTTCTCGGTCCGGCTGAGCTTGGTCGTCCAAGCCTCGGGACCTCTCAGGCGCTGCCCGATAGTCTGGTGGACGAGATCCGAGCCGGTGCGAGGCGCCTGGTCCTGACCAGCGACTCGACCGTGGTGTCGCTCCTCGGCACTCCCACTCTGCCTGTGGTGGAGGTCTTTCTGAATGACCGCGGACCGTTTCGCTTTCTGGTGGATCTGGGTGCGAACGTCGTAATCGTCCGACGTGACGTCGCGGCCGCGGCGCGGGGTGAGGTCGTCGTCGAGCGGCCTCGCACCGATATCATTCGCTTTGCGGAGCTCCGCTTCGGTGCGGCTCGCTTTGAAGGAGTGACCGTCGGGGCCTACGACACGCTCGATGTGGATGGGGTGCTCGGCTACAACGTGCTCCGGTACGCCGGGTTTACCCTGGACTACCCCGGGCGGCGACTGGTGGTTCACCGGCGGCAACTACCTCCGCCGGACGGCATCTCGGTCTTCAGCTACGAGGTCATCGATCGACTGCCGTTCGTTCGCGTGGGGCTTGGCTCGAGCTCTTTCCGGGTGAACCTCGATACGGGGGCGAGCGAGTGGATGACGCTTCCGCCCGCCCTGCAAGACAGCATCACCTGGGTGAGCTCGCCCCGGCCCGGGCCCGAAGTGAGCAACAGCCAAACCGGACGCACGCGCGTCTTGACGGGCCAGCCGGTTGATTCCCTCACCTTCGGTCCCCTGCGAGTGGCCTCGCCCTGTATCTATATCAATCCTGACGCTGACAGTGCGTGGCTGGGCAGCGGCTCGATGCGGTGGGCCAGCTGG
>CAYPAE010000154.1:1544-5765 GCA_964408595.1 uncultured Gemmatimonadaceae bacterium
ACCAGACCCTGGCAGATGTCCGCCAGCTCGGGACCCATGTCGTGCAACAGAAGGTCGGTGTAGGCCGGGAACTGGCGATTCGCGAGTGCCTGAATCGGGTGAGCGCCGGTCCTGAGGCTGGGGACGTGGCACTTGGCGCAGCCGATGTCGGAGAAGACCTGCTGCCCCCGCTTCGCGGTACCATCCAGATCCTTCGGCTTGGCCGGCGCCAGGGTACGGACGTAGGCGTCGGTGTGCGCCACCAGTACCGCGCTCACCTCGGGCTCGGGCAAGGGGTCCACACCCGGCGGAATCGGCTGGCCGCCAACCGTGCCCTCGCCGAGAAAGTTCGGTACCGTCACACCCTGCTCGACGTGGAACGCCCCTTCATTGAACTCGGCCAGCGTGGGGGTGAGCGCCTTCCGGCCGAACCTGCCGACTCGGCCATCGAAGAACCGGTTCACTCGTCCCGACACGCCATCACCGTCGCCGTCGTCCGGATCGGCGAGAGCGAGGATCGTGGATTCCGGAACGGCATCGAGCAGTCCGAACCCGAACAGGTCCGGCGTCGTTCGCTTTCCTCTGGCCGCCTCCGGCGGAATCGGCTCCGCATCGATCCCCAACGCGGCCTCGAGCGCTGGGGTGACCGAAAGCTGGAAGACCGGTCCGCCCCGGTCCGCCAGCGGGTCGCAGAAGCCGTCCGAACGGAGCACGCTTCCATTCAGCTGGGTGAACGATCCGCCGCCCCCCGGCACCGGCTCGTTGTGGCATCTGGCGCAGCCCTCGTTGTTGAAGAGAGGGCCCAGCCCTGTTTTCGGGGTGAATTCCTGATTGAAGACGACGCGGCCCTTCTTGAACCGATCGCGCTCGTCACCGGTGAGACCGTCGAGCGGGTTACCCGCCTCAGGCGTCCCGTAACAGCCTATCGTCCCAAGAAGACCTGCCAGGAGAATTACCGCTCCGACCCTCTCTGCTGGGCGGCTCACGGTCACCTCATTTCGGTGGAGTCCAGGAGCTCCTCGATTCGGTCGGCTTGGTTGCCTTGGGGTGTTTTCCGGTATTGAATCCGCACGACTTTGCCCGGTGCGAGGTCGGCCAGCTCGCCACGCTCTCCTCCTCGGATCACCACCTCGGTGTCCTCATCGACCTGGAAAGTGACCACACGCAATGCGAACGACAGGCCCGTAATCACGTCCATCGTGCGGCCGTCATAGCTCATGGACCGGCAGGTCGCGGTCAGCACATTGGACGTTGGGTTTACCGGTCTCGCCGGTCCTGGCACCGGCGCCTCTTGACGGGCACCGCCGCAACCCAGGAACGAGAGTAGGACGAGGGTGGACGCAAACGCGGATGGGCTTACGCCACGGCTCATGGAGACCTCCTGCGTCTGGCTCTTCTGAGGGACACGAATCGTCTCTCAGAGACGAAGATTAGCCCGCGTCGGTCCCCACGACAAGGAAGCGCTTACGATGCCCGGACGAGGTGAATCAGGGTCTCGCTGGCAGACCGGCGTGTCCCGCCGCCCCGCCGCCCCGCCGCCCCGCTGCCCCGCCTATATTCCCCCCCGATGCTCTCGCTCCTCTTCGCAGCATCACTCGCCGCCGCCCAAGCCCCGGACAGTGCCCACGTCGTGCTCGTCGCCACGACCGACGTGCACGGCCGCGCCACCGCGTGGGACTACGTCGCGGACCGCGCGGCGCCGGGCGGGCTGACCCGCGTGGCCACGGTGGTGGACTCGCTGCGACGCCGCCATCCGGGACAGGTGGTCGTGCTCGACGCCGGCGACCTGATCCAGGGCAATCCCTTCGCCGCTTACCACGCGCGCCCCGGCCGGCGGGGGCCGAATCCGATCGTCGAGGCGATGAACCTCGCCGGCTACGACGCCGCGACGCCGGGCGACCACGACTTCGACTGGGGCGTCCCGGAGCTGGAGCGCGCCCTGTCCGACGCCGCCTTTCCCTATGTCAGTGCCAATCTCTACACCCTCCCGGGCGGCACTCTGCTGGTGAGCCCGTTCAGGGTTCTGCGCCGCGGCCCCATTCGCATCGGAGTCACCGGCTTCACCACCCCGGGCACCATGGTGTGGGATCGCGACCAGCTCCGGGGGAAGATCCGGGTGGGCCGCATCGAGGAGTCGGCGCGGCGCACCTTCGAGGCGATGCGGCGCTCGTCCAACCTCGTCGTGGTGCTGTCGCACAGCGGCATCGCCGGCGGCTCGACCTATGACACGACGGGGGTCGGGGCGGAGCACGCGGCGGGCACCTTCGCCTCTCTGCCGGTGCGGCCGGACGTCGTGGTGGTCGGGCACTCGCACGGCGAGATCCGCGACTCGACGATCGGTGGCGTCCGCTTCGTGCAGCCCCGGCCGTACGCCGCCGCCGTCGCCGTGGTGCACGTGGACATGGTTCGTCCGCAGGCGGGCCGCTGGGGAGTGGCGCGGGTGCGGTCTGAGCTCGTTTCCACCCGGGAGGTGAGGCCATCCGCGCTGGTCGAGCAGCGCCTCGGGCCGAGCCACGACTCGGTGCGTGCGTGGATGGACACGCCGCTCGGGATGGCGCTGGCGCCGATGCCGGCATCGGGCGCGCGCGCGGGGCCCACGCCGATCCTGGATTGGGTGCTCGAGATGCAGCGCCGGCGGGCGGGCGCGCAGCTCGCCGCGGGCCCGGCCTTCGATCTTGGCGCGGGTTTCGCCGCCGACACGATCCGCCGCCGGGACGTCCTCCGCCTCTACCCCTACGAGAACACCCTGCGGTCGGTGCGGGTCACGGGCGAGCAGCTCCGCGAGTATCTGGAGCGGAGCGCGCGGTACTTCCGGGTGGACCCCGCCGGCCGCGTGTCGCTCAACGACTCGATGGCGGGGTACGACTTCGACGTCGTCCGCGGCGCGCGCTACGACATCGACCTGCGGCAGCCGATCGGCGGCCGGATCCGGAACCTATCGGTCGGCGGCCGGCGGGTGGAGCCCTCGGACAGCTTCACGATGGCGGTCAACAGCCACCGCCAGACCGGCGCGGGGGGCTATGCGATGGTGGCCGGCGCGCCGGTGGTCCACGACAAGGGCGAGCGGATACGGGATCTGCTCGAGCAGGAAATCCAGCGCGCGGCGCTCGACCCGGCCACGATCGCCCCGTCCGAATGGCGCATCGTGCCCGAGGTGTCGGCGGTCGCGGTGCGGGAGATCTACGACATCGCACCCGAGCCGCTGCCTCCCTCCGCCAGCGATACGATCGTGCTCCGGGTCCTCGGCACCGCCGGCCTCCACGGGGCGCTGGGCACGGCGGCGGGCGCGATCGACCGGGCGATGGACAGCCTGGGCACCGATTGCGACTGCCCCACGCTCCGGCTCGACGGGGGCGGGGCCGCCTCCGGGCGCGCGGCGCTGCCGGTGCTCAACCGGATGGGGTTCGCGGCTTCCGCGCTGGCGGAGCGAGACTTCGACCGGTCGGTGGACTCGCTCCGGAGCCGGCTCGCCGAGTCGTCGTATCCCTGGCTCGCGGCCAACGTGTTCGACAGCGCCACGGGGCGCCGTCCGCCCTGGGTCGTCCCCTACCGGATGATCGACACCGCCGGCTTCCGGATCGCGGTGCTCGGCTACGTCACGCCCGAGACCAAGACCCGTCAGGCCGCCGAGCGGACCCGCGGCCTCCGATTCGGCGAGGGCGAGCTGGGGCTGCACGACGCGCTGGGCGAGGTCCGGCAGGCGAAGCCGTCGCTCACCATCCTCCTCGCCCACGCCGGCGCCGCCTGCGAGGGCCTTCGCTGCGAAGGCGAGCTGGTGCGGCTCGCGGAAGAGCTGCGCGGGAGCGGGGTGGATCTGGTCGTCGGTGGCGACGGCGCGCACGCCGTCGAGACCCGCATCGCGGGCATGTCGGTCGTGAGCGCCGCGGGGCCGCGGACCCTCGCGGTCGGAGATCTGGTGAAGACGCCGGCGGGTGGTCTGGAGGTGCGGGCCCGGCTAGCCGCGGTATCGGACGCGGCGGTCCGGCCCGGGACGCCGCTCGCCGGAGCGCTCGACACCTTCGCCCGCCGGAGCGACAGCATCGCCCGGCGCCCGCAGGCCCAGCTCAAGCGGCCGCTCGCACGGGACGGCAACCAGCATGCGCTCGGCGGGGTGCTCGCCGAGGCGAGGCGGAATCTGGCGCGGGCGGATCTCGGCCTGGTGCGGAACGCATCCATCCGCGCGGATCTCCCCGCCGGACCGGTGACGCTGGCGAGGCTCCGCGAGGTCGAGCCGGCCGGGTC
>CAYPAE010000155.1:0-5750 GCA_964408595.1 uncultured Gemmatimonadaceae bacterium
TGAGCCCTTCGGCTGCGCTCAGGGCAGGCTTCGCGAAGGGGGAATACCATGAACCGTGCCTCCCGTTCCCTGGTGCTCCTCCTGTCGCTCACCGTCGCCCTCGCGGGGCTCCTCGCCTACGAGGCGCAGAGCGCCTCCCGCTCCCACCGCGTCACGGCGGAGCGCGCGCTCCGGGACTACGCGACCGTGGCTGCCCGGGAGCTCGCCACCGCGAGCGCGGAGGCGCTGGAGGGACTCCTCGCTCCCGCGCTCAATCCGGTCATCGGAAGTCCGGCCGCTTCGCCGTACGATCCGTTGCCGCCGGCCTCCTCCATCGCCGCCGCGGCGGACGGCATCCTCGGCTGCGGTACGACCGACCCGGGCCGCACCTACTTCGCGCTCGACTTCCGGAGCGGTACCCTCTCCACCGCCGGGGCCGTTCCCGACGCGGAGACGGCCGCATGGCTCCGTGCCTCGGTGGGCCCCACCTCCGGGCGCGCCGCGATCGCGTGGGGCAGCGGTCCCACCGCAGGGCGCATCGCCGTGTACGGCGTCAAGAATCTCCGGTACAGCGGCTTCGCCGGCCACGACGCGCCCCTGGCGGCGTACGGTCTGGTAACCTGCCGCTCGGCGCTCGGCCCGGTGATCGCCCGGGTGCTCGGGGAGCATCCGCTGCTGCCGCGCTCGGTCTCCGGCGGGCTCTCCAACGCCGAGCTGGCGGCGCTCGAGGTGGGCGCGCCCGACGGCGAGCCGCTCTTCCGCTTCGGGCCGGCGGCCGAGGCCGCGTACGCCGGCGATACCGTCACCGCCGGTCCGGGCTCACCGGTCTTCCGCGCGGCGCTCCCCGCGTCGGTCGCCGGACGGCTGGTGGTGGCGCGCCCGAGATCGCGGCTGCCGCTGCTCTTCGGGTTGCTCGCCGTCACCGCCGGCCTCGCGGCGGTCGCCCTCCGGCAGCTGCGGCGTGAGGAGGAGCTTGGCCGGCTTCGGGCCGACTTCACCTCCAGCGTCTCCCACGAGCTGCGCACGCCGCTCACCCAGATTCTCCTCTTCGCGGAGACGCTGGAGCTGGGCCGGGCCGGCGGGGAGGGAGAGCGCCGGCAGGCGCTCGGAATCATCGTGCAGGAGGCGCGACGCCTCGCCCACCTGGTGGAGAACGTGCTCCAGTTCTCCCGCGCCGAGCGGCGGTTGGTGCGGGTGCGGACCGAGGAGCAGCCGCTCGCGCCGCTCCTCCGCGAGACGGTGGAGCGCTTCGGGCCGCTCGCCGCGGGGTGCGCCCGCCTCGACACCGAGCTCGACGAGAGGCTGGTCGCCCCCGTCCACGCCGACTCGCTGCGGCAGATCGTCATCAACCTGCTCGACAACGCGGTGAAGTACGGCCGCGGAGACGGGGCCGTCTCGCTCCGGGCCATCCTTGCGGCCGGCCGCGCGCGGCTGGAAGTGGACGACGCAGGGCCCGGTATCCCCCCGGAAGACCGGAAGAAGGTGTGGGAGCCGTTCGTCCGCCTCGGGCGGTCGCCGGCGGTGGCCGGCAGCGGCATCGGCCTCGCGGTCGTGCGCGAGCTGGTGGCGGCGCACGGGGGAGCGTGCTGGGTCGAGGAGGCGCCGGGCGGTGGGGCGCGATTCGTGGTCGAGCTGCCGCAGGGCCGGCATGCGGCATCGGTCGAGGCGGCATGATGGCGCGCGTGCTCATCATCGAGGACAACCGGAACCTGGCCCTCGGCCTGCGCACCAACCTCGAGTTCGAGGGCCACGAGGCGGAGATCGCCCGCGACGGCACCGCCGGCCTGATCCGCGCGCGCACCCGGGGCCACGATCTCATCGTGCTGGACCTGATGCTCCCGGGGCTGGACGGCTTCCGGGTGCTGGAGATCCTGCGCGGCGAGGGACTCACCACTCCGGTGCTGGTGCTCACCGCCCGCGGCGATGAGACCGACAAGGTGCGCGGGCTCCGTGGCGGCGCCGACGACTACGTCACCAAACCCTTCGCCCTGCGCGAGCTGCTCGCCCGGGTGGCGGCGCTGCTCCGCCGGACCCGCGCCGGGAGCGTGGAGCGGTCCGCGCCGGCCGCCGGATTCCGCTTCGGCGACGTCGCGGTGAACCCCACCACCCGGGTGGTCACCCGCGCCGGCCGTCCCGTGCCGCTCCGGCCCAAGGAGTACGACCTGCTTGGCGCGCTCATCCGAAGGCGCGGCGGGGTCGTCGCGCGACATGAGCTGCTGCGTGAGGTGTGGGGCTACCACGAGAGCGTGCTCAGCCGGACCCTCGACACCCACGTCGGCGAGCTGCGCCGCAAGCTCGAGGCCGACCCTGCCGCACCCCGGCACATCCTCACCGTCCGGAAGACCGGATACCGTCTGGCGATCGAGCCCGATTGATATGGAAGAAAGCCTCGATCCCGCCGATTGGAGCGAGCTCCGCGCGCTCGGCCACCGCATGGTGGACGACATGATGGACTATCTCGAGCAGGTGCGGGACCGGCCGGTGTGGCGCTCGGTCCCGGCCGAGACCCGCGCGGCGCTCGACGAGCCGACCCCGCGCGGCCCGACCGATCCGGCGGTGGTGTACCAGCAGTTCCGCGAGCACATCCTCCCCTATCCCACCGGCAACATCCATCCGCGGTTCTGGGGCTGGGTGATGGGCACCGGGACGCCGCTCGCCATGCTCGCCGACATGCTCGCGTCGGGAATGAATCCGCACCTCGCGGGCTACGATCAGTCGCCGGCGCTGGTGGAGCGCCAGGTGCTCCGCTGGATGGCGGAGCTGCTCGGCTTCCCGGCGAGCGCGAGCGGCCTGCTGGTGAGCGGCGGCACCGTGGCCAACCTGGTGGGCCTCGCGGTGGCGCGAAACGCCGGCGCCGGGTTCGACGTGCGCGCCGAAGGCCTCCAGCGGCCCGGCACGCCGCGGCTCCTGTTCTATGGCTCGAGCGAGACTCACTCCTGGGCGAAGAAGTCGAGCGAGCTGCTCGGGCTGGGCGACAGCGCGTTCCGGCGGATCCCGGTGAACGCCGGGTACGAGATCGACCTGGCCGCGCTCCGCGCGGCGATCGCGGCCGACCGCGCGGTGGGGCACCGGCCGTTCTGCGTCATCGGCAACGCGGGGACGGTCAACACCGGCGCGACCGACGATCTCCGCGCGCTCGCCGCGATCTGCCGCGAGGAGAAGCTCTGGTTCCACGTGGACGGCGCCTTCGGTGCGTTCGCCGCGCTCGCGCCCTCGCTCCGCGCCATCGTGGCGGGGCTGGAGGAGGCCGACTCGATGGCGGTGGACCTCCACAAGTGGGGCTATCTGCCGTTCGAGGTCGGGCTCGCCCTGGTGCGCCACCCCGAGGCGCACCGCGCCACCTTCGCCATCGCCTCCAGCTACCTCGACGCGACGCCGCGGGGGATCGTCGCGGGCGGGCTGCCGTTCGCCGAGCTCGGGGTGCAGCTCTCGCGCGGCTTCCGGGCGCTCAAGGTGTGGATGTCGCTCAAGTCCCACGGGGCGGACGCGTGGGGCAGGCTGGTGGAGCAGAACGTGGCCCAGGCGGGCTACCTGCGGGACCGGGTCGCGGCGGAGCCGCGGCTGGAGCTGCTGGCGCCGGTGCCGCTCAACGTCGTCTGCTTTCGCTTCATCGCGCCCGGGCTGGATGGAGCGGCGCTCGACACGGTCAACCAGGAGATCCTCATCCGGGTGCAGGAGCGCGGGATCGCGGTGCCCTCGAGCACGGTGCTCGGCGGCCGCTTCGCGCTCCGCGTGGCGATCACCAACCATCGGAGCCGGCGGGAGGATTTCGATCTGTTCGTGGACGCGGTGCTCGCCGCGGGGGCGGAGCTGACGGCGGACTGAGGAGGCCCAGGGCCGATACATTCCAGGCACTTCCTCCCCGAGGCCCAGCCATGCGGATCGAGACGCTCCTCGTCCACGCCGGTCACGCGCCCGATCCGGCCACCGGTGCCGTGAGCCCACCCATCCATCTCTCCACCAACTTCGCCCGCGAGGCCGACGGAACGCTGCCGCACGGCTTCCTCTATGCCCGGAGCGAGAATCCGACCCGGAAGGCGCTGGAGACGGCACTCGCTCCGCTCGAGGGCGGCGCGGTGGCGCTCGCCTTCGCTTCGGGGATGGCGGCGACGACGGCCACCTTCCAGTCGCTGGCCCCGGGGGATCACGTGATTGCGCCGAACGACGCGTACTACGGTACGGCGAAGGTGTTGCGCGAGGTGTTCCAGCAGTGGGGGCTCGCCAGCAGCTTCGTGGACATGACGGCTCTGGCGGAGATCGAGCGCGCCGTCACTCCGCGCACCCGGCTCATCTGGGTGGAGACACCGTCAAACCCCAGGCTCGCCGTCACCGACATCG
This sequence comes from uncultured Gemmatimonadaceae bacterium, assembly GCA_964408595.1. Classification (GTDB taxonomy): domain Bacteria; phylum Gemmatimonadota; class Gemmatimonadetes; order Gemmatimonadales; family GWC2-71-9; genus CAVVWJ01. The sequence goes on from CAYPAE010000155.1 coordinate 4,318, forward strand.
CGTCGGTGGTGCGGATCGCCAGCTCGGCAGGGGCTCTCACCGTCTGCGACAACACCTGGGCCACGCCGCTCCTCCAGCGCCCGCTCGATCTCGGTGTCGACATCGTGATGCACGCGACGACCAAGTATCTCGCGGGGCATGGCGATGTCACTGGCGGCGCGCTGGTCCTTCGCGAGGACGCTGAGCTGGCGGCGCGGCTTCGATTGATTCAGACCGTGGGCGGCGCGGTGCCGTCGCCCTTCGATTGCTGGATGGTGCACCGGGGGGTCCGCACTCTCGCCTATCGAATGCGGGGACACTGCGATAACGCGGAGCGGGTGGCGGCGTTCCTCGCGGCTCATCCCGGGGTGGAGATCGTCCACTACCCTGGGCTCGCGAGCGACCCGGGCCACGAGATCGCGAAGCGGCAGATGGCGCGATACGGAGGCATGGTATCGGTGCAGATCCGAGGCGGAGCCCCGGCGGCGCTGGCGGTCGTGTCGCGGGCCCGGCTCTTCACTCGGGCCACCAGTCTCGGTGGGCCGGAGAGCCTGATCGAGCACCGAGCCTCGAGCGAGGGTCCCGGGAGCCGCACCCCGCCCGGGCTCCTCCGGCTCTCGATCGGCCTGGAGCATCCCGACGACCTGATCGAGGACCTCGACCACGCGCTGGGGCGTCCCGCTTGATATCCGCTTGATCGGAGTCGAGCAGGATCGCCACGCTCCTCCAATGCGAGGTGGATTCCCATGAGCTCACTTAGCCGGTTCGCCGGACGGTCGCGTCGGTTCGCCCCCTTCATCCTGCCGGCTCTCCTGTCCGCGGTCCTTGGCTGCGGTGAGGATGGCGAGTCACCCACCGGCCTGGAGCCCACGAGGGCCCCCGAGACCGCGGCGGAGCAGGCATTGTCCTTCGTCCAGGTGAGCGCGGGCGGCGAACACAGCTGCGGCGTGACCGCCGACGATCGGGTTTACTGCTGGGGCTACAATCCCTTTGGCCAACTGGGCGACGGCACCACCACCAACCGGCTTACACCAGTCCGCGTGACCGCCGGGGGGCTCCGGTTCCGCCGGGTGGATCTGGGGACCTATCACAGTTGCGCCCTGGCGCAGGACAACCGGGCGTATTGCTGGGGTCTCAATCTCTACGGCCGACTGGGCGACGGAACGACCACCGGCCGTCTGACGCCCGTTGCGGTGGCGAACGGACTGCGGTTCCGCCTGATTCGTGCTGGCGACGGACACACCTGCGGCGTGACGCCGGAGGGACGCGCCTATTGCTGGGGACAGAACCAACTCGGCCAGCTCGGCGACGGTACGGAAACCGACCGCCCGACGCCAGTGAGGGTCGCCAGCTTGCTGATATTCAGCCAGCTGAGCACAGGCTTCGCGCAGACCTGCGGTGTGACCACTGATACGCGGGGTTACTGCTGGGGCTACAATCCCTTTGGCCAACTG
>CAYPAE010000156.1:0-5744 GCA_964408595.1 uncultured Gemmatimonadaceae bacterium
ACGCTGGGATCCACCAGACGCGCATGAGACGGCTCCGAGAGGGATAGAGAGGGAACAGGCAGGAGGCGTGCCAGAGGGCGGGCAGGCGGACAGGCGGGCAGGCGGGCAGGCGGGCAGGCGGGCCGACCTGAATCGCGGTACGTGAGGGGAAAGGCGTCCCGGTTAGCCGGGGCCGAATGCCGGCTGTCCGCCGGCCCGACCGCCCGCCTGTCCGCCCGAAGGGACATCTCATTCCTCGAATGTCGTCTGATCGTAGTCGAACTTCAGCTCCGGCAGGTCGGTCAGATAGATCGAGAAGTAGATGGCGAACGTTCCCGTGGGGTTCCGCACGAAGTTGAAGCCGGCGCGCCACTCGTGGAGGTCGCGCTCCAGTCGTACCACATGGGACTCGAAGGTGCCGCTGGTGATGTCGTACTGCGTGGACCAGCTTAGCGACCAGAACGGGGTCGGTGAGAAGTTGGTGGTCACGCCCAGGTTCTGGTCTTCCGGGGGAGTGGTCACCCCGGGGATGGGCCGGGTCCGGCTCAACGAGTAGTTGAAGCTCGCCGAGAAGGCCCGGCCGGCGCCCGCCCGGAACGGCGCCTGGCTCGTGCTGTAGAAAGAGCCGGGTCGGGTTCTCCGCCCGGACTGGGCGGTGTAGGTCGGAATCTCCTCGTCGCGTCGCCGGTCGGCCTTGTCGGGCCCCTTCCCGCCGAGACCGAAGATGGAGCCGATCGCGCGCAGGGTGTTGCTCGAGATGGCGAAGCTGGCGTCCACCCGCTGGAGGAAGGGCTCGAATCTCGCGGTGTCGGATCCCGCCCGACCCTCCCACAGATCGTGGCTCAGGCTGAGGTTGAAGCCGGGAACCAGGTCGCTCAGGAACGAGTTGGTGATGGCCTGGGTCACCCAGCCGCTCCGGTTCGGCAGCTTCGCCTGCTCGAAGTCGTAGGTGATCGAGCTGGTGCTGATGCTCAGGAGCCGGAGCTTGGGCGCGTTGGCCGACGACGTGTCGCCGCCCTCGGGCCGCCGCTTCCCCTCGAAGGTCTGCGACAATCCCACCGTCAGCGCCTGCCGGGCGTCGCTCCGGAGCTGGAACGGCTGGCCCGGTGCGGCGATCGCCCGGGCGTACTCCTCCGGCACGTCCGCGGCCGGCTCGTAGCTGTACGAGATCACCGGCGAAAAGCTGTGCCGGATCCGCTGGAGCGGACCGATGCCGGGGTAGAACGCGAAGAGTGTGGGCGCCGAGCTCACCCCGATGCGGAACCGCTTCCCCTGTTGTACCCAGGCGCCGCCGGTGTTCCGGTTGCGCAGGGCGAACGGCCCGCTGGTGGTGTTCGAGATGCCGAGCGTGGGCTGGAACTTCCACGATCCGCGGAAGAGAATCGGCAGGTTGATGCCGGTGTCCCAGTCGATCGTGCTCTGGAAATCACCGGGGAAGCTGCGGCTCACCAGGATCGAGTCGGCGGGGTCGGCGCTGGTCGAGTCGTCGACGAGGAAGCGCACCGAGTCGCGGCTGCTGCTGGTCTCGTCCGTGGCCTGGATCGAGTTCTGCCAGTTGAAGGACCCCAACCGGATCGGCGTGTCGAAGCTGAGCGCCGTCACCCGGCTGCCGCCGGTCACCGCGATGGTGTCGAGGCCGCCGCCGGGCAGCACCTGGATCAGATCAGGCAGGTCGGTGTTGTCGGTGGTGTTGTTGGTGAAGCTGAGCCCCGGCGACCAGGTGATGTCGGACCCGAGCGCGAGCGGCACCGGCGATATCGTCAGCGCCGGCAGGAGCTGCTGGACGCTGCCGTCGGTGATGTCCTGCCGCCGGTTGCCGCCCAGGGTCAGGGTGCCCCAGCCGTAGCGCTTGGAGAAGTTGACCGAGCTGGCGATCTGCTGGGTGTTCTGCAGCGGGTCGATCGCGTTCTGGCGGACCACCCGCGTGTTGCTGGCGTAGTTGAAGTTCAGGTTCAGGCTGGTGGAGAGATCGAACGTCTGCCGGTGATCCCAGCGGAGCGCGAGCCCCGATCCGCCGCCCACCTGGCGCTGCTCGTTGAAGCCCACCGACCCGGCGACGAACCGGTCGAGCCAGCTGTACTGGCCGGTCACGCCGTACTGCACGTAGCGGTTGGCGAACCAATCGAGCCGCGCGGTGAAGTCGAGATAGTCGTTGGGGGCCCAGTAGTAGCCCAGGTTCGTCACCTGGCGGTTGTATCCCCGGGTGGGCCGGACCAGGTCGTTGATTCCGAACTGGGGCACCAGAATCCCGGAGTGCCGTCCCGGGCGCATGTCCTGGAAGATGAACGGCAGCCAGAGGATCGGGACGTCGCGCAGGTAGAGCGTCACCGGCCGCGCCACCAGGACCGAGCGTGACACCCACTTCATCTGCCGGGCGGCGAAGTGGTAGTGCGGCGTCGGCAGGTCGCAGCTGGTGATGTCGCTCGACCCCGCGTAGATCCGGCTCGAGCTCGAGTCCTGGGCGACGTTGCCGCGGAGGAACCAGACGGTCGAGCCCTCGTTGAAGCTGGTGAGGGCGTCGTTGATCACCCCCCGGCGGCGGCAGGTGTCGTAGCTGATTCCCTCCCCCACCAACACCTGACCCTGATCGAAGAGGTGCGGGTTGCCCGAGGCGTCGAGGATGCAGCTGTCCCGGCGATAGTTGATCGAGTCCGCCTCGAGCAAGGCGCCCTGGCGCTCGGTCAGCGCCTCCCCCTGGAGCCGCACCTCCTGATCCTCGACGAAGACGGTCGCCGAGTCCGCCCGGTAGCGGGTCGGCCGGTAGCCCCGGCGGGTGAGCAGCTCCTGCATCACCGAGTCCGGCTGGGCGAAGCTTCGCGAGGGAGCCGTCGGCAGGCCGAGACGGCGGGCGGTGGCGCTGTCGAGCGACTGGCCCGGCCGGGCGTCGGGATCGAAGTCGACCTCCGGCTCGATCCCGTCGGGGCCGGTGTCCGCCGCCGCCCGCACCGAGTCCGCCGTGGTCCGGCGCGGCCGCACCGGCTCCTGCGCGTCCGCCGGCGCGGCGCCGAGGCCCAGTCCCAGGAGAACGAGCACGGCGGTCGCCGCGGCCTTCCGCCGCCGGTGCACGATCGCCGAGCCCGCCACCCCCACCTCGTAGAGGAACAGGAGCGGCACCGTCATCATCAGCATCGACAGCAGGTCGGCCCCCGGCGAGAGCACCGCCCCGGCGAGGAAGGCGCAGACCACGGCGTAGCGGCGGAATCGGTGCAGCTCCCCCGGCCCGATGACGCCGAGCCAGGAGAGGATGATCATCACCAGCGGCAGCTCGAAGGAAATCCCCAGCGCGAGCACCACCTGGAGCACAAAGCCGAACCAGGCGTCGTAGGTGATGAACGGCGAGATCGCCTCGCTCTGGAAGCTGAAGAGCACCCGCAGCGCCTGGGGCACGACGAAGAGATACGCGAGGACCGCCCCGGTGAGGAAGAGGACCAGTCCGACGAACAGCGAGGGGACCAGCGCTCGCTTCTCCCGCTCGTAGAGGGCGGGGGCGAGAAAGGCCCAGAGCTGCCAGAGGATGACGGGCGATGCCAGGACCAGCCCGACCAGGAATCCGAGCTTGAGGACGATCATCACCGGCTCGGTCGGGCTGGTGACGATCAGCTTGCCGTCGAGGAGGTAGGGGGCGATCGGCGCCTTGAGGAGGCTCACCAGCTGGAACTGCTGGACCGCCCACAGTCCGATCCCGAAGCCGAGGACGATCGCGCCCAGCGATCGAAGAATCCGGGAACGCAGCTCCTCGAGGTGGTCGAGGAACGGCATTTCCCCCGGGGCGCCGGTCATGGAGCTGGGCGGGCGCCCGGGCTCAGCGCCCGAGCGCCTTCAGTCGGTCACGGGCCAGAGCGGCTTCGTCGGACTGCGGGTACCTCTGCGCCACGCGCTGGTACGCCTCCCGCGCTCTGGCGCTGTCCTTCCGCCGCTCGGCCAGCAACCCGAGGTTGTAGAGCGCCGACGCCGCGCGCGGCGAGCTGGCGTGCTTCTCCACCACCTGCCCGTAGTACGCTGCCGCCGAGTCGGGGTTCTCGGAGGCAAAGCTCTGCCCGATGAAATAGAGCGCGTCCGGCGCCCGCTCGCTGGTGGGATGGAGACGGATCATCTCCCGGAGCCCGAGCCGCGCCGTGGTGAGACTGCCGCGCCGCAGCTGCGCCAGCGAGGCCTCGTACATCTGGTCGGCCGAGGCGCTCGCGCCACCCGGATCAGGGCGTGCGCTGTCGCCCGGCGTGGTCGGCGGAGCGGTCTCGATCTGCGCGCCGCGCGCCTCCACCCGGGTGCGGAGCTCGGTGAGCCGCTGCTGACTCTGACCGGTCAGCTCCTGCAGCTGCACCAGCTGCTGCTGGATGTTGTAGAGATCGGTCGAGAGATCGCCCTTGAGCTGGACCACCGCGCGGCGGCTGGCCGTGAGCGAGTCCATGACCTGGCGCTGGAGCTGGATCACCTCCGAGAGCTGCGCCGCCCGGGCCGAGTCGCGCCGCGCCATCTCCGCCTTCAGCAGTGCCACCTCCCCCTGCACCATCTGCACGTCGCCCTTCGAGGCGCACCCGGCGAGTCCCGCCCCCGCGACCAGCGCGGGGGCGAGAATGCCCGTCAGGACTCTGGCGCCCGATCTCACTGAGGCGCGACGAGGTTGTCGGCGCCGGCGGTGATCTCGAACTCGTCGCGGCGGTTCTGGGCGTAGGCGGCTTCATCGGCGCCCGGGTTGAGCGGCCGCTCCTCGCCGTACGACACCACTTCGATCCGCGACGCGTCGATGCCCTTGTTCTCCAGGTACCGCTTGGCCGCGCCGCCGCGGCGGTTGCCGAGCGCGAGATTGTACTCGTCGGAGCCACGGTCGTCGGCGTGGCCGCTGATGCGGACCCGCACGCCGGAGTTCGCGGCGAGAATGGCGGCCTTCCGATCCAGGGTTCCCTGATCGGCGGGACGGATCTCGGCCCGATCGAATTCGAAGTTGATCATCGTGCCCACCTCGGCGGCCAGGGCGCGCGCGCGCTCGGCGGCCTCGCGGGCCATCCGCTCACGCTCCATACGCTCCCGCTCGGCGCTGTCGTCGACGGGGGCCGGGGCCGGCGCGGGCGCCGGTGCCGGGGCGGGCTCGGGGGCCGGCTCCTCGGGTGGAGTTCCCCCGCCGCAAGCGGCGAGCACGGCGGAAGCCAAGAGCATCAGGGAAGAAGCGCGCATCATCACTCCGAGTTCATGGGTTGGTGGCGACCGCGGTCCGGCCCAACCGCCGGGACCACGAAGGAAGCCGGGCCGCTCCGGGCGTCTGGAGCTGCCGTACCCGGCCGGTTTCGGTGTCGATGATCCAGATCTGACGCCGCCCACTGCGATCTGAGATGAAAGCGATGTGGCGGCCGTCGGGGGCCCAGGTCGGATCTTCGTTGCGGCCCGACGACGTGAGCTGGCTGACGCGCCGGCCGGCGACGTCCACCAGAAAGATCTGCGGGCTCCGGGACACGTCGCGGTGGAATACGACTTTGGCCCCGTCGGGCGACCACTCAGGAGCGTTCGAAGCGCCAGTGGCACCGTAGTCGAAGGGTGCCAGCAATTCCTGATCGGTGCCGTCCGCGGCCATGGCGTAGATCTGGGGCGGTCCCGAGCGCGTGGACACGAACGCGATGCGGCGCCCATCTGGAGAAAATGTTGGTGACAAGTTGTCAGCGTAGCGTCCCACGGTCAAGCGTTGCGCGCAGCAGCGGTCGGCCACGTTCGACGTGAAAATGTCGGTGCCGGCCTCGTCGGAGTGGGCGAACGCGAGGGTCCGGCCATCCGGC
>CAYPAE010000157.1:0-5743 GCA_964408595.1 uncultured Gemmatimonadaceae bacterium
TGGATCTCGTCCACGATCACGGTGCGCACGGTGCGCAGCATTTCCCGGCTCCGCCGGGCGGTGAGCAGGAGGTCGAGCGACTCCGGCGTGGTGACCAGGATGTGGGGCGGGGTCTTGAGCATGGCCGCGCGCTCGGCGGCGGGCGTGTCGCCGGAGCGGACTGCGGCAGTGATCCTCGGCGTGCCGAACCCCATCTCTTCCGCCAGCCGGCGGATCTCACGCCGGGGCTCGGCCAGGTTCCGGTGGATGTCGGCGCTCAGCGCCTTGAGTGGGGACACGTAGAGAACCCGGGTCTCCTCCGGCAGCCGGCCGGCCAGACTCTCGCGCAGGAGCAGGTCCAACTCTATAAGGAAGGCGGCGAGCGTCTTACCGGAGCCGGTGGGGGCCGAGATCAGGGTGTGCCGGCCGGCGCGGATCGCTTCCCAGCCCTGCTGCTGGGCGCCGGTGGGCTCGCCCAGCCGCTCGGCGAACCAACGGGCGACGACGGGATGGAAGCCGGAGAGAGGCATACGGAAATATACGCCTCCGTGGCCTTGACGCCCGGAGTACCATCCCCAATACTGGGTTTCTCAGAAGCAACGAAGCCCGGCGCAATATCCCATTGGTCGCCCAGGCGCCGGGTGGAGCGAATCGCGAAACCGGCTGAGCAAGCTCGTGCTCTGCCGGTTTTTTGTCGCCACAGGCCCGGCCGGTCGCTGGTCGGCGGAGCCGCGTGAGGGAGAAGAAACCATCCTACCTACGTTAAGGAGGCAGTGATGTACGCAACCATTCGGCGGTACACCCCGAAGACGGGGACAGACAAGAAGACCCTCGACGACCTCAAGCACCGGATCGAGGATGGGTTCGTCCCCATCCTTCAGGACGTCCGGGGCTTTCACTGCTATTATGCGGTGAACGTCGGCAACAAGGACCTGGTCACGATCAGCATCTTCGAGGACAGGACCGGAGCGGCCGAGTCCACCCGCCGCGCTGCGGAGTTCGTCAAGAAGGACCCGATGAAGGATCAGCTCGGCAGCCCCGAAGTCTTCGAGGGCGAGCTGCTGGTGTCGAAGGAGGCGGCCGTCGGCGCCCATTAGTCCCACCAGGCGCGCGACGAGCAGGTCGGAGCCGGATGGGGCAGCCCGTCCGGCTCTCGTGCCGTCTGACAGGCACTAGCCGACCGCTGGTCCAGCCCGCATCTTGGAGCTTATCGGTTGAACCGCCTGCTCCCATGCTTCAAGAGACCTCTCTACCGTGTCGCTGACACCGTTCTACCCGCGGGGGAATCCCCTCACCGAATCGATGCCATTCACGGACGGGGACGGGGTGTGTTGGCTGGCGTACATTGAGGGCGCTCCACCACCTCCCAGAACACGGCTGTGGAGCCAAGCCGTTCTACCGGGTCGTCGCCTCCGTTTCGACTCCGCGACCGAGTCGCGAGTCACTATGCGCGTGCCGGCGGGCTCGCCCTTCCTGGCAGACGCCCGCCTCCAATCCCTCCTCGATGAAGCCCAACCCGTCCCACCCTTGGCCTCGGCCACCAGCTCGTCGTCGGGAGACTCTTCCATCCTCGGGCATCCGGTGATCGAGTGGGCCAGTCGGGCCGGCGAATTGGGTCGTGCGGTGGTCGCGGACTGGTCCCGACGGTGGCGGCGGATTGTGGCCGTGGCCGTCCTGGGCCAGCGGCGGGCTGGGCGATAGGCCGGCCGCTGCTGCCCGATGCCGCCCCCACTAGACGGCGAGGGCCCGAATCGACCCGTGATGCCGTGAGGGCGCGCTGGATCCACGCGGGTTCGCGAAGATGCCCGGGATCCGACTGCCGCAGTCGGGACACCGCCCACCGCCTGCCACCCGGTTGCCGAGGATCACATAGCCGAGCCGCTCGATGAGCAGCGCGTGACAGGCGGGACACCAGGTGTGCTCCCAGCGTCCCACCCGCCCCGGAACGTTCCCCGCATACACGAAGTTGAGCCCCTCCTCCGCCCCGATCGCGCAGGCGCGAACCAGGACCTCCGCGGTCGTGTTCCCCATGCCCCAGAACCGGTAGTCCTCGTGAAACGCGGTGACGTGCCAGGGGATGTTCCGATCGATGCCCGCGACGTACCGGGCCGCCGCGCGGAGCTCGGCCGGATCGTCGGAGAAGCCCGGCACCACCAGGGTGAGCACCTCGAGCCAAATCCCCCGCTCGTGCACCAGGCCGATCGCATCCAGCACGTGGTCCAGCACCCCGCCCAGCTGGCGATAGCGGCGAGCGTTCATGGTCTTGAGGTCGATCTTGTAACAGTCGGTGAGGGGGCGGATGAAGTCGAGCGCCTCGGGAGTGGCGTTGCCGTTGGAGACGAAGCCGGTGAGGAAGCCGTGGTCCCGGGCCGGCTTGAACACCTCCGCCGCCCACTCGGCGGTGATGAGGGGCTCGTTGTACGAGCTCACGACCAGCCTGGCGTCCTGCCGTTCGGCCAGGGCGACGAGCGCCTCGGCCGTGACGTCTACCGCCTCGGTGCTGGCGTGCTCGTCCCGCAGCGCCTGGGAGGTGACCCAGTTCTGGCAGTAGCCGCAGTGGAAGTCGCAGCCTAGCATGCCGAAGGTGAGCGCGTCGGCGCCGGGGAGCACGTGAAAGAAGGGCTTCTTCTCCACCGGATCGCACTGCAGCGCGGCGACGTAGCCCCGGGGGACCAGCAACCTGCCGCCCCGGTTGAAGCGCACCCGGCAGATCCCCCGCCGGCCATCCCGGATCAGACAGCGGTGCCCGCAGGCCACGCAGCGGACCGCCCCGTCGGGGAGGGGCTGGGCCAGGATCCCTTCCTTGGTATGGGCGTCGAGGTGGGCGGTGAGGGTGTCTGTCATCGCATTGCTGGGAAGTTGGCCACGGGTACCGGCCGGATCCAGCCCATGCTCGGCGACGTCACTCAGGCCGGCCGATAGTTCCCGAAGTACCAGTAGTGCCCATCGAGGTCACGAGCGGCGTACTCCCGTGTCCCATACCCGGTATCCGCCAGCGCCCGCACGATCTCGGCCCCCGCGGCCCGGGCCCGAGCGTGGTGCGCGTCCACGTCCGCGGCCTTGCCGTGGAAGTCCCACACCCGGTCCACCGCCCACTCGAGCGAGGCGCCCGGCCCCGGCCGCCATTCGGTGTGGGTCCACCGACCCAGGTTCGAATCGAAACGCTGCGCCACGATGCGCATGGGCTCAAGCTACCGTCCCGGCCCGGTCTCCGGCGCCACGGCGGCAAGCGGCCGGCTCTCCGAGGCCAGACGAAAATTGGTGTAGGCCCAATCCTCGGTGACTTCCCGGTCCATGTACGGCTGGAGCCACCCGGGGATCGGGACCCCGGTTCCTGGCCCGGGAAGCTCCACCTCCGCCAACACGAGGTCGCGATCGAGGAACTCGTCGATCTCCCAGGTCAGCTCCCCCTCGGCCATCCGATAGCGTCGCTTCCGCAATCGCCGGCCCTCGGTCAACGGCCAGAATCGGGCGAACACGTCCGGCGTCACGGCCTCCTCGACCTCGAGACGCATCAGCCCCGTGCCCTCCTTCACCGTCCGCACCAGCTCCACGCCGGCGTCGGACTGGATCCGCCGCAGGCGCTCGACCAACCGCTCGCCGGGGAGATACCCCTGCTCGATCTCGACCGGTCCGCCGGCGCCCTCCAGGGGAGGGAGCCCGGTCAGCAGGAACTTCCGCTCGATCTCCTGGCCCTGATCGACGATCCCCGCGATGGCGTCCGCCGTCGCGTCGATCCGTCCAAAGAAGGACTCGGCCATGCCGCAGAGCCAGGGTGAGACTTCGTCGAACGCCTGAACGCCGCGCGCCTCGAGTGACGCCATCACCGCGTCGAGGCCGGACATGAGATCGCTACCAGCCAGGGCCTCGGCCTCCAGCCTGATATCGCGCAGCTCGGCCAGGAACACATGGGCATCGTGCACGTCACCGAGCGCGTCCTGCAGGGCCCTCAACCGGTCGACGACCGCCTCGGCCTCCCGGACCCCGCCGGCAAAGGGCTCGAGCAGATACCGCAGGTGCTTGGCGGCGATCCGGGCGCGATGGATCGCCGTAGTGCTGGCATAGCCCCGGATCCGGAGGAGCCGTCTTCTCAGGCGCTTGGATGCCGCGCGAACGCGGCTCGCGGTCGCGGCGGCCGTCGACCGACGGCGACGGTCGGCGTCCAGGCGAATCGTAGCCCGGAATCCCGAGAGTTGGGCGACGAGCCGATCATGGACCTTGGGGAAGAGCTTCTCGTCGCGCTGCAGCATTTCATCCCGCGCCCGGCGGTTCGCCGCGCTGAGCCGCTCGGCCAGCCACGACACACCCGGCCGCTCCGCCTCACCGGCGCGGTCCCGCTGCTCGATCAGCCAGCCGAGGTGGACCTCGAGATCGCGACTCTCGTTGGTACCTCGAGCCAGGCGGCGCAGCCGCCGGAGACTCTTGGTGGTGACGGTCGATCGGAGGTGCTTACGGTAGGCGCGGAGGCAGCTCCGAAGCCGGCGGAGCGCGACACGATAGTCGTGCAGCGCCTCCGGGTCGGAGGCGTCGGCCAGTCGACCCCGGGCGGCGCCGGCGTCCGCCAGGTGGGCGAGTGCCAGTCGTCTCGCCCCTTCATCGACGAGAAGGCTCGGGAGCGCGGAGGGGAGTCCCATTGGAGCACGACCTCTGGCGAAGCGAGATGCTCCAATATGCCGCGTCCCGGCCGGGTGCACAGATCGCCGGTCCTGGCCACGCCGTTGCCGGCCTGCGGCTTCGTCCCTATGCTTCGCCCTTTTCCAAGGACTCGCGTGCCGTTCACCTCGCTCAAGCTCCATCCGAATCTCCTCAAGGGCATCAAGGAGCTCGGCTTCGTCCGACCGACCCCGATCCAGGCCGATGCCGTCCCGCCCGCCCTCGCCGGCCAGGACGTCCTCGCCTGCGCGATGACGGGAAGCGGCAAGACCGCGGCATTCCTCCTGCCCATCCTGCATCGCCTCATCGACAAGTCTCGTGGTACCACCCGAGCGCTGGTGCTCACCCCGACGCGAGAGCTCGCGGCCCAGATCCTCGAAGACCTGAACGATCTGGCGGTGCACACGCCGATCACCGCCGCATCCGTCTTCGGTGGCGTGGGCATGGGCCCGCAGGAACACGCCCTCCGGAGCGGCGCCGACGTGATCATCGCGACCCCGGGGCGGCTGATGGACCACTTCCGGTTCCCCTACGCCAAGCTCGCCGGGCTCGAGATCCTGGTGCTCGACGAAGCCGACCGGATGCTCGACATGGGCTTTCTGCCGGAGATCCGGAAGATCCTCCGGCACCTGCCGTCGCCTGCGCGACGGCAGACGCTCTTCTTCAGCGCCACGATGCCCGACCCGATCCGCGCGCTCACCCGCGAGATGCTCCGCCACCCGGTCAACATCAACCTCGAGCGGCGGGCGACAGCGGCGGTGGGGATCACCCACGCCGTCTATCCGGTGCCGCAGGAGCTGAAGGCGGCGCTCTTCCTCACCCTGCTCCAGCGCGGCGAGATGCGCGAGGCGCTCGTCTTCACCCGCACCAAGCACCGCGCCGACCGGCTGGCGAAATACCTGGTTCAGCACGGGATCCGGGCCGAGCGGATCCACGGCAACCGCTCGCAGCCGCAGCGGACTCAGGCGCTGGCGGGATTCAAGGATGGGACCTACCGTGTCCTGGTCGCGACCGACATCGCCGCGCGCGGCATCGATATCGAGGCCCTCGGCCACGTGGTGAACTTCGATGTGCCGAAGGTGTCCGACGATTACATCCATCGGGTCGGCCG
>CAYPAE010000158.1:0-5650 GCA_964408595.1 uncultured Gemmatimonadaceae bacterium
GCAGAGCGCCCGGCTGTTAACCGGGAGGTTGCTGGTTCGACCCCAGCCGCCCCAGCTGACAGGTGACGACGTCAGGCGTCATATGTCACCCTGAGCGTAGCGAAGGGGACCATCTCCAACATGGTCCCCTTCACTCCGTTCAGGGTGACACCGTGCCCCACCCGCTCCCTCGTATTTCAGCTCAGCTTCTCGTACGCCCCCAGCGTCAGAAATTCCGGGAACTCCCTCGCCGCCACCAGGGCCTCCAGCAGTCCCGCGGCATCGGCCAGCCTCGTCTCGCCGGCGGCGCCGGCCTCCAGCCGGCCCATTTCCTCCCGCAGCAGTCCCCGCACCCGATCGAGCGTGACCGGCTCGCCCTGCTCGGTGCGGATCCCATGCCGGATCCATTGCCAGAGCTGCGCCCGCGCGATCTCGGCGGTGGCGGTGTCCTCCATCATGTTGTTGATGGCGACCGCACCCGAGCCTCGGAGCCAGGCCTCCAGGTACTGGAGCGCGACCGAGACATCGCTCCGCACCCCGGCGTCGGTGACCCGTCCGCCCGGCACCCGCACGTCGAGCAGCTCCTTCCCGGTCACGCGGACGTCGTCGCGCTGGCGATCCTTCTGGTGGGGACGGTCTTCCAGCACCTTGTCGAATACCTCCTGTACCACCGGAACCAGGTCGGGGTGCGCCACCCACGCGCCGTCGTAGCCGTCGTTCGCCTCTCGCCCCTTGTCCTCCCGCACCCGGGCAAAGGCGTTGGCGTTCACCTCGGCGTCACGCCGGCTGGGGATGAACGCCGCCATGCCGCCGATCGCGTGGCCGCCTCGCCGGTGACAGGTGCGCACCAGCAGCTCGGTGTACGCCCGCATGAACGGCACTGCCATGGTGAGCTGGCCGCGGTCGGGCAGCACGAACTCGGGACGATCGCGGAAGTTCTTGATCACACTGAAGAGGTAGTCCCAGCGGCCGGCGTTGAGCCCGGCGGCGTGGTCCCGCAGCTCGTACAAGATCTCCTCCATCTCGAACGCCGCCAGGATCGTCTCGACCAGAACGGTCGCCCGGATCGTACCACGCGGGAGCGCGAGCGCGTCCTGGGCGGCGTTGAAGACGTCGTTCCAGAGCCGGGCCTCGAGATGACTCTCCAGCTTGGGGAGATAGAAGTAGGGGCCGCTGCCGCGGGCGAGCAGCTCGCGCGCGTTGTGGAAGAAGTAGAAGCCGAAGTCCACCAGGCTGGCGGAGACGGGGCGTCCGTCCGCCAGGATGTGCTTTTCCTGGAGATGCCACCCGCGCGGCCGCACCACCAGCGTCGCGAGCTCCTCGCCGAGCGTGTAGCGCTTCCCCTCGGGGCTCAGGTACTCCAGCGTACGCCGCACCGCGTCGATGCAGTTGGCCTGGCCGGTGATGACGTTGGTCCACGGAGGAGAGAGCGCGTCCTCGAAGTCCCCCATGAACACCCGCGCGCCCGAGTTGAGCGCGTTGATCATCATCTTCCGCTCGACCGGGCCGGTGATCTCGACCCGGCGGTCGGTGAGATCGGGCGCGGACGGTGCCACGCTCCACTCGGCGGAGCGGACGTCGGCGGTCGCCTCCAGAAAATCGGGCAGCTCGCCGGCGCGGAGCCGGCGCTGTACCTCCTGGCGGCGGGCCAGCAACTGCTCGCGCCGGGGTCCGAACCGGCGAACCAGCTGCTCCACGAATTCGATGGCGTCGGGTGTGAGGATCCGGTCCTGGCCGGGAACGTCCGGCCCTCGGATCTCGAGCGATGTGGTCACTCTGCAAGCTCCCAGCGGGACGTCGGTTCGGGGCGGAGTGTAGCCCGGTCGACGGCCCGCCGACAGGGGAGCGTCGCCGAGGTCTCAGCCTGAAGCGACGTGCAGGGCGATGAAGGCGAAGTGACAGGCGCTGCCGGTGAGGACCAGGAGGTGCCAGAGCCCATGGTGCCCGAACCGGCCCGGGAAGGGGTCGGGGCGCCCGCGGGCATAGATGACCGCGCCGATCGTGTAGGCGATCCCGCCCGCCACCAGCCAGGCGAGCCCGCCGGCGCCGACCGCCCGGCCCAGCGGAATCACCGCGACCAGTGCCAGATACCCCATGCCGAGATAGGTGCCGGTGGAAATCCAGACCGGCGCGTCGAGCCAGCGGATCTTGAAGGGGATCCCGACCGCGGCGATGGCCCAGCTCGCGGCGAGCAGGGCGGGGCCGCCGGAGTCCTGCAACGTGATCAGGGCCACCGGGGTGTAGGTGCCCGCGATCAGGAAGTAGATGGCGATGTGGTCGAGCGTGCGGAGCCGCCGGAGACCGGCCTCGCCCAGTGGCAAACCGTGGTAGATGGTGCTCGCGGCGTAGAGCAGGATCAGCGTCCCGCCGTAGACGGCGAAGGCCAGCAGCTGCGTCCGGCCGTCCGCACCCCGGAGCAGGAACCAGGTCCCAGCGGCGGCGAGGAACAGGCCCACCAGGTGGGAGCCGGCATTGAAGGGTTCGCGGACGCGCATGGCTCGAATCTAGCACTGCGCTTGTTTGGTCGGCGTCGGAGCACCCAGCCGACCGACCCGGGGCGGGGGCATTCACGAGCCTGGATAGTGACGACCTTGTCGCCCGCATGGTCTAAGAATAGGGTACAGGCACCTGCCGGAACCCACCCCGGCACCCATGAACGTGACCCGGTGAGGCGAGACCAAGCCCGTGCGTATAGCGCTCTTCTCCGAAGTCTACTGGCCGATGGTGAGTGGGGTCGGCGTGACCCTGCTGCGTCTTACCGACGCGTTGCAGGCGCGCGGGCACGAGCTTCGGGTCTACTCGGCCACCTACGCGCTGCCGCCCGGCCAACCCGACCGTCCCGAGGTCCATCGCTCCCCCAGCGTCCCGCTCTTCCTCTATCCCGACGTCCAGTGGGCCTTCCCCAGGATGCGGGACGTGGTGGACGACCTCGCCCGGTTCCGGCCCGACGTCGTCCATGTGGCGACCGAGTTCTCCCTCGGGATCGCGGGGGTGAAGGCGGCGCGGCAGCTCGGGCTTCCGCTGGTCGCCTCGGCCCACACCGACTACGACCAGTACGCCGCGCGCTATGGGGTGACCTGGGCGCTTCGCGCCGGATGGCACTATCTCCGCTGGTTCTACGGCCAGGCCCACAAGATCCTCTGCCCGTCCCGCATCTACGAGCAGCACCTGCACAGCCGCGGGGTCCTCCACACCGGCGTCTGGAGCCGGGGCGTGGACCCGGAATGGTTCCACCCTCGGTTCCGGAGCGACGACTATCGCGCGCGGTTCGGGGTCGGACCGGGTGACCTCCTGGTCACCTACATCGGCCGGATCGCCCGGGAGAAGAACCTCGAGCTGCTGCTGCACGCCTGGGAGACGCTGGCTCCGGTGCGGGGCACGGCCCAGCTGGTTCTGGTGGGCCGCGGACCGCTGGAGGACGAGATCCGCCGGCGCGAGATCGCCGGCGTGCACGTGACCGGCCTGCTCCATGGTCACGAGCTCTCCGCCGCCTACGCCTCCGCCGACGTGTTCACCTTCCCGTCTCCGACCGAGACCTTCGGCAACTCGCTGCTCGAGGCGATGGGCTCGGGGCTGCCCTCGCTGGTGGCCGCCTCGGGCGGCGTACTCGAGTTCTCCGAGCACGGCGGCAACGCCTGGCTCGTGGCACCGGACAGTGCCGAGGCCATCGAAGCGGGGCTGGAGCGGCTGCTCACCGATTCCGCCTTGCGCCGGCGCCTCGCGGACGGCGGCCTCAAGACGGCCCGCGAGCGCGATTGGGCGCAGGTGTACGACCGTCTGGTCGCGGATTACCAGGAAGCGGTCGAGGGGAAGGGACTGACGCAGGCGGCGTGAGCCGGAGCCTCGGCCGGCTACCGGTCGCTCACAGGTGCCGCAGTACCAGGTAGGCCAGTGCCGCGATCGCGGCGCTCATCGGGATCGTCAGGATCCACGCCCACACGATCCGGCCGGCGATACCCCACCGGACGGCCGAGACCCGCTGAGCCGTGCCGACCCCGACGATCGCGCCGGTGATGGTGTGGGTGGTGCTCACCGGCACGCCCAGGCTCGTCGCCAGCAGCACCGTGATCCCGCCCGCGGTCTCCGCGCAGAATCCCCCGAACGGCCTGAGCTTGGTGATTCGCGATCCCATCGTCTTCACGATCCGCCATCCGCCCGCCGCGGTGCCGAGCGCGATCGCCAGGTGCGCCGCGAGCACGATCCAGAGCGGTATGTGATCCGCCGACGGCAGATAGAGGTGGCTCAGCAGGCCGGTGGCATTGGCGAAGTCGGCCTGCGAGGCCACCAGCAGGCTGACGATGATGCCCATCGTCTTCTGCGCGTCATTGGCCCCGTGAGACAGCGAGTAGAGCCCGGCCGAGACCAGCTGGAGCCTCCGGAACACGCGGTCGAGGGGACCGGGAGACGCGTTCCGGAGCGGCCAGGAGAGGCCGACCGTCAGCGTCAGCGCGATGGTCATTCCGAGCAGGGGCGAAACGATGATGAAGAGGAGCGGGAGCGTCCACCCGCCGGGGATCAGGGCGCCGAATCCGGCTTTGGCGATCGCCGCTCCGGCGTATCCGCCGAGGAGCGCATGGGAGGAGGAGCTGGGAAGACCCCCGTACCAGGTGACCAGATCCCATACGATCGCGCCGAGCAACCCGCCCAGGATCACGCTGGGATCGACCACGGCGATGTCGATCAGTCCTTTGCCGATCGTCTTCGCCACCGCCGTGCCCACCACGAACGCGGCGATGAAATTGAAGAACGCGGCCCAGAAGACGGCGACGCCGGGGGTGAGGACCCGGGTCGAGACCACGGTGGCGATCGAGTTGGCGCTGTCGTGAAAACCGTTGATGAAGTCGAAGACCAGCGCGATCAGCACGATCACCAGGACGTAGGCGACGACTCCTTCCATGCTCAGCCGTGCTTGATGGAGATGGACTCCAGCACGTTCGCCGCGTCCTCGATGTCGTCCAGTGTCTTCTCCAGGTTGTCGTAGAGCTCTTTCCACTTGATCACGTCGAGCGGGTCCGGCGCGCCTTCGAACAGCCGGCCCAGCCACTCGTGATAGAGCGAGTCGCCCTCTTCCTCCAGCCGCTTCACCTGGACGCAGGCCTCGAGAACGGTGCCGGCTCGGTTCTTCTCCAGTGCGCCCACCGCCACTTGGAGCTGGGTCACCGCCCGGCCGATGACGTCGGCCATGAGCATGGCGCCCTCGGGGGCCTTCCCGGCGTGGAATATCTGGAGTCTGCGCGCCGTGCCGTCGATCAGGTCGATCACGTCGTCCAGCCGGGAGGCCAGGAGGTGGATGTCTTCCCGGTCGAGCGGAGTGATGAACACCCG
The DNA here is from genome assembly GCA_964408595.1 of uncultured Gemmatimonadaceae bacterium. Lineage (GTDB taxonomy): Bacteria > Gemmatimonadota > Gemmatimonadetes > Gemmatimonadales > GWC2-71-9 > CAVVWJ01. Next base: position 5,305 of record CAYPAE010000158.1, read on the forward strand.
GTCGAGCCGGGTGACGACCTCGTGGGTCACCTGGTCGGCCTGATGCTCCAACCGCTTGATCTGATCCACGATGGCCGTCCGGCGCCCGGCGTCCGCCCGGAGCAGCTCCTGAAGCAGCGTGGCGGCCTCGACCGTGGCGGCGGCGACCGCGCTGAACAGGTCGAAGAACTTCTCGTCGCGAGGAAGGAACCGCATTTGTCACGTCCAGGTAACGGGATTGAGCGGTCGGGAAGATAGCAGCAGGGTGGCCGGTCAGCTATCAGAGGGGAGGTGTCACCCTGACACCTCCCCTCTGATAGCTGACCGCCGATAGCGGTGATAAGTTCTGCCACCTATGCTCCCCCCC
>CAYPAE010000159.1:0-5644 GCA_964408595.1 uncultured Gemmatimonadaceae bacterium
CTCGGGGCCGGACACCTCGTGGTTGTCGGCCGAGGCGACGATGGGGATGTCACGGGCGGGTCATCGCGACTCCAGGTGCTCCGCCTTGAGCTCGGCCAGCGCGTGGCGCAGGCGGCGCACCGACCGGTGACCAGGGTGACGATCGATGAGCCGGCGCAGCTCGGCCATCGCGCGGCCCGGGTCGCCGAGGCGGCGGTCGTACAGATCCACCAGCGCCACTCCCACGCGGAGATCGTCCGCGGCGGAGAGTCTCGAGCGCCGGAGCCCCTCCAGCTCGACCAGCGCGGTCTCCGGCTGTCCCAGCGGCCCGCCGAGCAGGGCGGCACGGCGCACCGTGGCTTCCACCCGGTCCGCCGGCTGCTGCGCCCGCTCCCGGTAGGCCTCCGCGGCGGCGGCGATCTCACCCCGGACCACCAGCGTCTCGACCGCCGAGTATCCCCCGCCCACCCGCACCAGGCCGAAGTTCGCCAGCGCGTGGAAGCAGCCGTCGATCACCGGCTCCAGGATTACGCTGGTCAGTCCCACGATGAATCCGTAGATCGCCCAGAAAAGGCCGACCAGCTGGAGGGCGCGCGGCGCCACGCCTGAGAGCGCGAGCGCGAGCGCCACCACGGTCCCGAAGAGCAGCAGGACGCCGGCGGTGATCCGCACGAAGCGGAGCGGCTCGTCGCTCGGGCCGTTCGCCCGGTCGAGCGCGTGCTGAAGGAGTGGTGGGAGGCGCAAGTCCGCAAAGTAGGGCCCGGGCAAACGCCCATCAAGCAATCGGCGATTGACTTCCGCGATCGTCCTTCCTAAATCCCGGGTCGTTCCGCACCCCCCCCCCACGGAGGCGCCCGACATGCAGGCTCGCTCGACCGGACGGCGGTTTGCCCGCCTACTCCTGCTGCCCGCTATGCTCGCGCCGTTGCTCATCCGGGCGCCCCTGCTGGCTGCGCAAGAGAGTGAGGACAGCGACCCCCGCTCGCCGTGGCGCACCAGCTATTTCCCCTATCTCAGCGGCAAGGCGAACGATGGGCCGGTGATCTCCGCCCGGATCCGCTACTGGCAGCCGGCAGCGTACGAAGCCCGCACGACCTACACCGCGGCGCTCGACGGGGCGGCGGGCGTCAGCTTCAGGGGAACCCGCTACGCCTCGGTGCGGTTCCGAGCGCCGGGACTGTGGAAGGACTGGCGGCTCGACGCCTCACTGGTCATCGAACGGCTGGCGCGGTTCGGTTATTTCGGGCTGGGGAACGACACCGAGTACGACCGGGACCTGGTGACCGAAGACACCCCCTTCCTCTACCGGGTCCGCCGGATCCGGTACGAGGGACGGGTGGAGGTCACCCGCCGGATCCGAGGACCGTTCCAGGTGGCGCTGAGGACCGACGTGGGGCAGGTGCGGTTCACCACCCTGCCGGGTCCGGCGGCCTTCAGGGACGACTTCGGCGCGGTGCTGGAGCAGGACGACGTGTCCGGAAGGCTCGCGCTGATCTACGACACCCGCGACAACGAGTTCAACACGCTGCGCGGTGTCCTGGCCGAGGCGGGCGCCCAGGTCGGGAGCGGCGGCGATGGGTATACCAGGCTCTACGGCGTCGTGCGCGGGTATCTGCCCCTGCGCGAAGGGACGGTAGTAGCGGCGCGGATCGCGGGATCCGGGATGGGCGGCACGCCGACCCTCAACGCCAGGTTCACCCTTCCTACCTGGAACGACGACGTGCCCGTGCTGGGGGGCGAATACTCCCACCGATCGTTCGACACGGGCCGCCTCGCCGGCAAGGGAGTGCTCTTCGGGAATCTCGAGGTCCGGCACGACCTGCTCCCCTTCGGCGACCTCGGCGCGCTCTCGCTGCTCGCCTTCCTCGACGCCGGCCGGGTGTTCGAGCAGGAGTCGTTCCGGATCACCACCGGCGACCTCCACGTCGGCGGCGGCGGCGGCATCGCGCTCCGGATCCTGCGGTCGACGATCTTCACGTTCAACTTCGCGGGTGGGCCGGACGGGTTCAATTTCTCGATCGGGAACGGGTGGATGTTTTAGGGCGGGCAGGCGGGCAGGCGGGCAGGCGGAAGGTCTAGACCAGCGCGGCATCTCATCATGTCATCCCTCGCTTCGCCCGGGAGGACAGCGCATGCTCAGCCCGCCTGCCCGCCGTCCCGCCTGCCCGCCTTACGCCGCCGACCTCCCGAGCCCCGCGGCCGCGAGCACTTCCCTGAGCGTAGTTTCCCCCCGGTCCCTCGCGTACCACTTCCGGATCTGCGGATACAGCTCGGCCTTGGGAACCACCGGTCGATTCTCCATCACCCACGCCTGCAGCGCGGTCGGCCGGGGGCCCCAGTGGCCCAGCTCGCGGAAGCTCTCGTCCAGCGCGATCACGATCGGGATGGAGCGCGAGCCATTGGTGAGATAGCGGTCCATCAGCTCGGGGTGCTCGTCGCGGCGCAGGATGCGGAGCTCCATTCCTGGCGCGCAGTCGGCGAATCGCGCGACGATCGGGATGGTGCTCGAGGCGTCGCCGCACCAGTCCTCGGCGATCACGAGCAGCCGCAGCTTCATGCCGGGCGGCACCGCCTGGAACGCCCAGTCGGGCACCCGCACGATCCGGTAGATCCCCTCCCACAGCCCTTTGTGCTGGTCGCTCGCCGCCACGAAGTCCTCGTAGGGCAGCGCGCGCTCCCACAGCGCCTTGAAGTCTCCCATTACAGCTCCTCGATTCGCACGCCCCGCTTGCCCAGCTCGTCCACGTAGGCCCGGAAGGGAATCGCCTCGTCGGGGGTGTGGACGCCCTTGCGGGTGACCCGGCCGTCGGCCTGCATCTGGCCCGTGACCGAGAGCGAATACCCCGTGGTCCGCATCATGGCGCTGATGCCGTGCTCGGCGTCGAAGTAGTCGATGAGGCGGAAGCCGACCTGGTGCTGCCTCCCGTCCTTCAGCCCCGACACCAGGACCTGAAGGGCGACGAGATCGCGGCTCTGGGGCTTGTGGAGCCGGGGTGAGACCGACGCGATGAACACGTCGCGCGGCACCACCGTCTGCCCCTTCACCTCGACCGGCTTCAGATCGAGCAGGCCCAGCTCCCGGATCGGGCGCATGATCGCCGCGTGGCCCGGATAGCGCAGCGTCTTGTACTCCATCACGTCCACCTTCCCCTCGTAGGCGAAGGGGAGGGTGCTGATGCCGCCGCCGGTGTGGAACGCCTCCAGGGTGCCGACCGGCGAGGGGAACTCGACCGGCTCGAGCTCGCTGAGCGCGTCCACCTGCACCGGACGCCCGCCGCGCAGAATCCACGACGGTGTGGTGTAGTAGTCGAGCGCGCCCTCGAGCGAGTAGACGATCTGGTAGTTGAGCGGCGGCTCGGGGCTCTGGGGAAGCCCGCCCACATACACCTTCACCCGCTCGGCCCGGTCGAGCCGGCGGATCCCCTCCGCGGCGAGGATGTTGACCATCCCTGGGGCCAGCCCGCAATCGGGGATCACCGAGACCCCCTTCGCCACCGCCTGGGCGTCGAGCTTCTTCTGCTCGAAGACGATCTCGGTGTTTCCGCCCAGATCCGAAAAGTGGCAGCCGACTTCCACCGCCGCTCGGGCCATAGGCGCGTTATAGTAGTAGGGGATCGCGCTCATGGCCGCGGCGTGACCCTGGAACGCCGCTTTCACCGCGGCCACATCGGTGACGTCGAGCCGGAGGGGGCGGAGCCGTCCACCCCAGTCGCCCGCGAGGAACTGCGGGAGCTGGCCCGGACGCAGGTCGGCCAGCGTCACCTGACTGACGGCCGGGTTCTGAAGGAGATCGTATGCGCAGGCGCAACCCTGAAGCCCGGCACCGAGGACCATCATTTTCATGGACAACCCCAGGGAAAAGTGACCGCAAAAAAGCCCCGGAAAATAGCCGGGCCAACGGTCACCTTCAACGGGGCCGACTCACCCTTACTTTGTCTTCATGTCGAATCCTACGCCTCCACGACGCGACGGTGAGGCCACCCGCCAGCGTCTCCTCCGTGCAGCGCTCGACCTCTACACCACCATCGGGTTCCGGGCGACGACCACCCCGGCGATCGCGGCCCGCGCCGGCGTCGCCGAGGGAACTATCTACCGGCATTTCAGCGGTAAAGAGCATCTGCTGAACGAGGTGTACCGAAACGCCCAGCGCTGGGGTGCCGGCCTGGTGAAGGAGCCCGAGCCCAACGGCCACCATTCGGTGCCCGAGCGGCTCGGGGGAATCGCCCGGCGCCTGCTCGAGGCGGCCGCCCGCGATCCGTCGCTCACCCGCATGCTGCTCCGGAGCCGGGACGAGCAACACCTGGACGAGCGGAGCCGGGAGGCGTCGCGCGAGTTCCGGGTCGCGCTCCAGGCGGTGGTGGCCGGGGGCGAGACCGAGGGAGTGGTGAGGCGGGGACCGCCGGAGCTGTGGACCGATGTCTGGCTCGCGCTGGTGGCGTTCGCCGCCGAGCGGGTGGGAGCGAGGGAGTGGGAGTCGGGGAGCCCGCAGATCGGGCTCACCCTCGACGCCGCGTGGGACGCTATCGCGGCTCGGCGGTAGCTCCGGCGAACACCGAGGGCTGGCGGGGCCGGGCGGGCACCGCGCTCCACTCGACCCACCGCGCGCGCCCCACCCCCAGCGGGCGGACCATCAGCCTGTCCCCCTCCAGGTAGGCGACGGAGTCGTCTCCCCAGCGCGCCGGCTCGCGGGCGCCACGCGCGAAGATCGCGGGCGAGCCGGTGTCCCCCACCACGCAGAGGTCCTCCCCGTTCGCGCAGGGCACCGCCCGCGCGAACGCGGGCCGTCCCAGTATCACCGCCAGGGCCGACTCGGCCGCCGCGCGCTCGGCGCCGGCGACCGGCCTGGCGGTGCCCGTTGCCGGTGGAGCCTCCGCGCGGTAGAGCTGCCCGCCCGCTCTCATCACCAGCGAGCGCCCGCGATCGGACCAGCCCACCCGCTCGGGCGGGCCGGCGCCCTCGGGCAGCTCGATCTGTCGCTCCGCGCCGTTCGCCAGGTTCATCACCCAGACGCTCGCGGGCGCCGAGTCGCTCAATGACCCGGCGCGCAGGAAGGCGACCTCCCCGCCATCCGGAGAGAGGGCGGGACGCATCTCGCCGACGGTGCTGAAGGTGATCGGGATCGCCCGCCCGCCGGCGGCCGACAGCGCGTAGAGATCTCCACCCGCCGGGCTGTCGCCGCCCACGAAGACCACCATGGGGTCCCGGCCCACCTCGATCTTCCCCCGGAGTGGAAGAAAGGTGCTCTCGCAGGCGGCAAGCAGCAGCCCGCCCGCGAGCCGCAGCCGCTCACCTCGCACGATCGAAGGCCCGCTGGAGATCGCGGTCCAGATCCCGTCCGGCCTCCGCCGACATCGCGCTCAGGAAGTCGGCTCTGGTCGCCGACTGGTGCAGGCGGTCCCGGGTGAATCGGCGGAGGCCGGCGAAGAACGCCGAGTCGCCGGTGATCCCTCGGAGCTGGTGCAGCGCGCGGGCGCCGCGCAGATCCTCGGGGAGTGAATCGCGGCGGGCCGCCGCGACCTGCCTGCCCGACGGCTCCCGCCAGAGCGTGGCGAGATACCTCGCGAGCCCGTCGGTGATCCACCAGTCTTCGGCTCCCGCAGGGGAGATCGCGAGCCCGAACCACTGGCGCGCCGTCTCCAGCGCGAGAGTCGAGTCGGCGGGCCCA
>CAYPAE010000160.1:0-5636 GCA_964408595.1 uncultured Gemmatimonadaceae bacterium
GCCACCAGCGCCGCGGCGAGGGCGAGGACCGCGATGGCCATCCGGTACCGGAGTGGGTTCGACATGGCAGAAATCTCCCGGCCAGCGACCGCCGGAGCAACCCAGGCGGCAGAAGGATCGGTCATTTTGGCAAGCGAAGTGACTCCAGGTCCGGCACACAGGCTGCTCTACCAGCCGGCGCGAGCCGCCACGCAAGGCGGCTTGCTGAACCGCACAACTTCTGTCGCGTGGAGGCGAACGATGTTTCTCACGACTACCCGGCGTCCCTTGGAGAGCTTTCAGATCCTGCGCCGGCTCAACAATGTGCTGGACGAAGCGTTCGGTGCCTGGCCGCTCCAACAGGACGAGAGCGGCGCGATCAGCTCGGCGTGGCTTCCCGCCGTTGACGTCTTCGAGGACAAGGATGCGGTCAAGATCGTGGCGGAGCTGCCCGGCGTGAAGCCGGAGGACGTCAAGCTCTCCCTGGAGAACAACCTGCTTACCATCCGGGGTGAGAAGAAGCAGGAGGCCGAAGAGCGCAGCGAGCGGGTCCACCGCTACGAGCGGAGCTACGGCTCGTTCGAGCGGGCGTTCATGCTGCCGACCACCGTGGACGGGGACAAGATCTCCGCGGAGTATCGCAACGGAGTCCTCACCGTCACCGTGCCCAAGGCCGAAAGGGTCCGTCCGCGGGGGATTCCCGTCCGCGCGGCGTAAAAGGCTTCCAGCGGGCTCCCTGACTCCGTAGTCCTACGGAGCCCGCTCCGGGGCATGTCGGATTGCCGTCCCGCAGTGGACGGGATAACGTGTGGCATGCTGCGGGACGTCTCGTTCCATGTCATTGGCGTGAGCCATCATACAGCCGGAATCGAGCTGCGCGAGCGGTTCGCTTTCACTCCGGCCCAAGTCGCGGCCTGGCTTCAGGGCCAGGCCGCGGCCGGCGGCACTGCACTTCTCCTCTCGACCTGCAATCGCTGCGAGATCTACTGGACCGGCGACCTCGATCTCGAGGGATGGTTCCGGGATTTCTCCCTGAGCCGCGGCGCCTCCCTCGGCGAGGCCTTGCTGCGCCTCGACGGCGAGGAGGCGGTTCGCCACCTGTTCAATGTGACTGCCGGCCTCGACTCCCAGATCCTGGGTGAGACCGAGGTCCTCGGTCAGGTGCGGGGCGCGTACGACGCCGCGCGCGCCGCCGGCACCACGAATCGGGTGATCGATTCCATCATGTCGGCCGCGCTGGTCGCGGGGCGCCGGGTGCGGCGGGAGACGGTGCTCGGCCGGCATCCCGCCTCGGTGAGCTCGGCGGCGGTGGACGTCGCCGCGTCCAACTCCGGCTCGCTGACCGAGGCTCGCGCGCTCGTGCTCGGCGCCGGGGAAGTCGCCGAGGGTGTGCTGAAGGCGCTCCATCAGCGCACGGCGGGGACGGCGCTGGTCAATCGCCGGCCGGACCGCGCGGCCGCCCTCGCCTCCGCCTGGGGCGCGGTCAACGGCACGTGGGACGAGCTCGACGCCCTCCTGGCCGCGGCGGACGTCGTCTTCGTGGCCACGTCCGCCGCTCATTCGGTGATCACCGGAGCGCGTCTCGCCGAGGCGGCGGGCCCGCGCGGGCGGGAGCTCGCCGTGTTCGATCTCGCGGTCCCGAGGAACGTCGAGCCTTCGGCGCGCACCGTTCCGGGTATCCGGTTCTTCGACCTCGACGATCTCCAACGCCTCCGCTGCCCGGTCGAGGGCTTCGCGTCTCCCGCGATCGACCACGCTCGCAACGTTCTGGAGCAGGAGGTCGAGCGCCTCGACACCGCGCTGCGGGCGCGCGCGGCCGCACCGGGCCTCGCCGAGCTGCACCGCACGGCCGCGCGCCTGGCCGAGGAAGAGGCCGACGTGGCCCTCGCCCAGCTCGGCGATCTTGGCGAGCGGGAGCAGCAAGTCGTGCGGGAGATGGCTGAGCGGTTGGTCAGACGAGTGCTCTACCCGGTGAGCCGCACGGTGCGGGAGGCTGGCGAGAACCCGGGGGTCGCCGCCGGCCAGTGATCAGCCTGCGGCCGACTTGATTCTGTCGCCCCGCGTGCGCCGGGTGGCCCGGGCCGCGGGGTTCAGCACGTTCCGGCACTGAGGATTGGTGCAACCCGCGCATCGCATCGGGTACTGGGTGCTGAAGACCTCGCCCGAGCCGAGGTGCTCCCGGACGATCTCGGCGAGGGCGTCGAGGAAGAGAGGAAGGTCATTGAGCGCCGGCGCGCGCTTGTACTGGGTGATTCCCGCCTTGTGCGCCACCTCCCCGTACTCCCGGTCCAGCTCCGACAGCGTCTCGATGTGATCGCTGGTGAAGGCGATCGGCACCACCAGTACCCGCTTCTCTCCCCGTGCCCCGAGCCGCTTGATCACCTGCGCCGTGCTGGGCCCCAGCCACCGCACCGGTCCGACGTCCGACTGGTACGCCAGCAGGTACGGGTTGGTCACACCCAGCCGCTCGACCACCCGCTGCACCGTGGCGCCGACTTCCTGCGGGTACGCATCGCCGCGGTCGATGACGTCCAGCGGGAGCGAGTGCGCGCTGAACAGCAGAACCGCGCGGTCCCGCTCCTCGGGAGCGAACTCCTCCAACCCTTGGCGCACCGTCTCGGTCATCGCCTCGACGAACCCGGGATGCACCGGCCAGCGGTCGATGATGCTCCACCGGAACGCGTCCCGCAGGCCGGTCCGCCCCGCGGCGCGCCAGAGCTCGTTCAGGCTCGATCCCGTGGTGCTGCAGGAGAACTGGGGGTACTGGGTGAACGCCACCGCCCGCTCGACCCCGTCCGCGTGCATCGCGCGGAGCGCTTCCTCGCTCTTCGGCTTGGCGTAGCGGAACGCGACGTAGAACTGGTGGGGGGCGGTCTCGGGTGAGCGCGTGTCCAGTCGCTCCACCATCCCGCGACCTTGTGCGCGGGTGTAGCCGAGGATGGGAGAGCCGCCGCCGATGCTGGCGTAGAGGCCGCGGACCCGCGGCGTGCGGCGGCGCGCGATGAAGGGACCGAGCCACTTCTGGAAGGGGAGCTGGATGATCTCCCGATCGGCGAACAGCTCCAGCAGGAACGGCCCGACTTCGTCCAGAGTCGCCGGACCGCCCAGGTTCATCATCACGATGCCGGTCTTCACTTTGCTCATCTCGGCAATATAACGGCCTAGGGGCCGACCAACCCCGCCTCCAAGGCAAGCCGCGTGAGCCCCGCGACGGTCCGGACTCCGAGCTTTCGCATCACGCTCTCGCGGTGGGTTTCCACCGTGCGGTGGCTGATACCGAGCTGCACCGCGATCTCGCGATTCGTGTGCCCCTTGGCGACCCCGACCAGCACCTGCCGCTCCCGGGCGGTGAGCTGCCCCAGCGCGCCGGCAAGGGTCCCCACCGACTCACCGCGGACTACGGCGCTTAGACGGCCCGCGATCGGAGGGCTGAAGAACGACTCGCCCCGCCGTACCGCGCGGATCGCCCCTCGAAGCTCGGTCGCCGCGGTGTCCTTGAGCAGATAGCCGTGAGCGCCCGCGCGCAGGCTCTCGAGAACGTATTCGGTGTTGTCGTGCATGCTCAGAATGAGCACGTGGGTCTCGGGCGACAGCTCCCGCAGCTCGGCCGCGATCCGGAGGCCGGAGTCGCCCGGCATGGAGATGTCGAGCACCGCCACGTCGGGGCGGAGGCTCGCCGCCAGCTCCAGCGCCTCGGCGCCGGTGGACGCCTCGGCGACCACGGTGAACCCGGGCTCGCTCTCCAGTACGTGACGGATCCCCGTCCGTACGATCGCGTGATCGTCCGCCACCAGCACCCGGATCGGCGCGTCCGTCATCGGCGACTCGCCTCGCCCGCCGGCACCAGCACCTCGAGCAGCGCGCCGGCGCCGGGCTCGGCCTGGAAGCGCACCGTGCCGCCGAGCGCGCCGATCCGCTCGCGCATCCCCGCCAGGCCCATGTGCCCCGCCCGCTCCAGCCGCTCCGGGGTCGCGTCGGCGGTGAGCCCGCGGCCGTCGTCGCGCACCTCCAGCAGCACGCCGTCCCGGCTGACCGAGATCCCGATGTCCACCGACCGCGCCTCCGCGTGCCGGAGGACGTTGGACAGCGCCTCCTGAAGGGCGCGGAAGAGCGCCAGCTCCGCTTCCTCCGAGAGCGGGGGAAGCAGGTCCGGCGCGGCGAGCCCGACCCGCATCCCGCTCCGCTCGCTGAACTCGGCGACGAGCGAGCGGAGCGCGGGCAGCAACCCCAGATCGTCCAGCAGCGAAGGGCGCAAGTCGTTGGTGACGTTCCGGATGCTTCGGATCCCGGTATCGATGAGGCCGAGCACCTGGTCGAGCCGCGCGGTCTGCGCGGGGAGAGCGCCCTCGCGAATGACGCCAAGCTCGATCTTGACCGCGGAGAACACCTGGCCGGTCTCGTCGTGCAGCTCGCGGGCGAGCCGCCGCCGCTCCTCCTCGCGCTGCTCGACCATCCGCGCGGAGAGGCGTGCGAGCTCGACGGTGCGGGTCTCCAACCGGCGGTAGAGATCCGCGTTCTCCAACGCCGCCCCGACCTGCTGCCCGAGGGCCACCAGGAAGCGGTCGTCGAGCGCGGTGAAGGGATCGCGGGCATCACCCACCAGGACGAGTGCGCCGATCACCGCCTCGTTCCGGAGCAGAGGCAGCACCGCGGCGTAAGGGTAGGCTGCCCCGGCGGCGGAGCGGTCGGTCCACCCGTCGGCGACCTGCGGCAGGCCGGTGGCGAGCGCACGGGCGAGGAGGTCGCCGGCCGCTCCGTCGGGCGCCGGATCGGGGCCGCCGCGGTAGACACCCGCTCCCCGGGCGAACCGGGCCTTCCCGTCCTCCACCAGGAAGAGCGCGCTGCCCCGCACGGCGGGGAGGGTGAGCGGCCGGGCCAGCAGCGCGTCGAGCACGTCCTGCTCGCGGCCCGCCTGCTGGAGGTCGCCGGAGATGTCGCTCAGCGCGCCGAGTCCCCGACGCAGGTCGTCGAGGACCAGGAGGAGGATCCCGGTGCCCACCGCGAGCGTGAGCAGGATGTCGATGTAGTAGCCCCAGGGATTCCAGGCGCCGCGGGCCCGCAGGAATGGGTAGTCCAGATGGTGCAGCCCCCAGAGGATGAAGGCGACGGCGAGCAGCGTCGCGCCGCTGGAGGCGACCCGCCGCCGGTACTGGAGGAAGACCCACCCGGTCCAGAGGGTCGCGAGGCTGAGGAAGAGCACCGCGGGACCCGCGGCCCAGAGGAAGTGGTCGAGACGGTAGATCGCGACGTAGGCCCATGCCGGCGGAAAGAGCACCACGGCGAGGTACCACCCGCGCCAGCGGAGGCCGCGGGAGAAGACCAGCGCGGCGTAGAGCAGCGCGAGCGCGGTCCACCCGGTGACGACCTGGTGCCAGTAGAGCCAGATCCAGTCGCCACTGAGCAGGAAGCTCACGATGGCGGCGATCCGGACCCCGTAGAGCCCCCATGCCCCCGCCCACCAGGCGAAGTACGGCTTCCGGTGGCGCCGGTGGATGAACCAGCAGAGCGCCGCCAGGCCGAGGGTGATTACCGCCTGGAGAAACGCGGCGTGCAGCTCGGTGCTGTGGCCGGCGGGGAGGGGGACCTGCATGTTCAGCGGGCCGGCGGGGCCGCGGGGCCGCGGGGCAGGCCGCTCCTATCCCTGACAGCCGCCGGTG
>CAYPAE010000161.1:0-5626 GCA_964408595.1 uncultured Gemmatimonadaceae bacterium
CTTCCTGGGCGACGTCCACCAGCTGCTTGAACCGCTGCTCGCTCTCCTGGAGCGAGCGGGTCCGCTCCTCCAGCCGCACCTGCCGGCCCTCGTACGCGGCGGCGTGACCCAGCGCCGCGCCCATGTGGCCGCCAAGGAGCCGGAGCGCTTTGGCGTCGCGGTCGGTGAAGGCGTTGGGGCGGGTGGACACGACCTTGAGCACGCCGAGCGTGCGCTGCTCGTCGTTGAGCGGAACCGCGAGCAGCGATCGGATCCCTATCTCGCGATAGGCGTCGTGGCCGATTCGCGGGTCGGTGGAGACGTCGTCGGAGCGCTGCAGCTCGCCGGTGCGCACGCAGAGGCCGGAGAGGCTGTCGGCCAGCCGGAGCCGGGGTGCGGCGCAACCGATGTGGACCTGGGGAACCAGCTCGTCGCCTTCGATCGACTCGATCACCGCCCCGCTCGCGCCGGTGAGCCGGAGGCCGCGGTCCGCGATCACCCGCATCACCGTCTGGGAGTCGAGCCCCGCCGCCGCCACTGCCTGCTGCACCTCGATCATCGTCTGGAAGAGCTCGGCGTCGAGCCGCATGGCCTCCTCGGCCAGCTTGCGCTCGGTGATGTCGAACTCGGTGCCGAGGTAGCCGATCTGGCGCCCCGATTCGTCGCGCAGCGGCTCCCAGGAGCTGGAGGACCAACGCTCCTGGCCGGTGCGGGTGACCACGCGGTACTCCTGGTCGCGGAGCGAGCCGCCCTGCGCGAGGCGGTCCCATTCGGCGGTGAGCGCCGGCCGGTCGTCGGGATGGATGTAGTGGAGGAATTCCTGGTCCCGGAGATCCACTTCGGGATAGCCGGTGAGCCGCTCGAACGCCGAGTTCACGAAGCTGAGGTGGAGCTGCATGTCGTAGGCGACGACGCCTTCACGCATCGTGGCGGTCACGGCTCGGAGATGTCCCCGCGCCTCCGCCGCCGCCCGCTGCGCGCGGCGGCGCTTCCCGAGCTGGAAGCCGAGCGCGACCACAAGCACGAGTGCCAGGAACACCGCCACCGCCGCGGCGATGGCCAGTGTCTCCGGCGGGATGCCGTCGATCAGACCAGCGAGCGCTGCGCCCACGGCGTGGCCTCGGTGGCGGAGAGGTCGGCGCGCAGGATCTGGCGCACCTTCCGCAGCAAGCGGTCGAGCGAGAAGGGCTTTTCGAGGAACTCGATGCCGGGCTCGAGTATCTGGTGGCGGGCAATGTCGCCGTCGCTGGTGCCCGAGACGTAGAGGACCTTGATCGCCGGGCGGTGGATGGCCAGTCGAGCGGCCAGCTCGCGACCGCTCACCCGGGGGAGAACCACGTCGGTCACCAGGAGGTGGATGTGCCCGGGGTGCCGGTCGGTCACCGCGATCGCCGCTTCCGCATCGCCCACGGCGAGGACGGTGTACCCGGCGCGCTCGAGCACCCTGCGGCCCACATCGCGCACCTGCGGGTCGTCCTCCACCAGGAGGATCGTCTCGCTGGCTTCGTGCGCGGCGGCCTCCGCCTCGTCCGTGCTCTCGAGCGCGGCGTCGAGACGGGGGATATAGAGGGTGAAGGTCGTCCCCGCCCCCGGAGCGCTCTCCACGACAACGTGGCCGCCGCTCTGCCTCGCGATGCCCGCGACCGACGACAGATCCAGGAGCTGGCCCCCAGACGCCCCGCCGGCCGGCGGGGCGAACACCCGGGCGAGCGCCTCCGAGTCCAGGGCGGCCCCAGAGTGGCTGACCTCGAGCATGACGTACGAGCCCGGCCGGAGCCCAGGCCGGCTCGCCGCGAGCGCCTCGTCCACCTGGGCCCTGCCGGTGCGAAGGCGGAGCCTGCCACCTCCCGGCATCGAGGCACGCCCGTGCGCGCCGAGCTGGAGGAGGATCTGTTCCAGCTGGCCGGGATTGGCCAGCACCGGCTCCAACCCGTCCTCGAGCTCGTAGCTGACCTCCACCGCCGTCCCGACGACCTGGCGGATCGAGCTCATGGTGCCAGAGACCAGCTGGTTCAGGTCGAGGAACCGGGGCGCGAGCTGTGGCCGGCGGCTGAAGGCGAGGAGCTGGCGGGTGAGGATGGCGGCTCGGTCGCCAGCCTGCCGAATCTGCGCCAGGTCCTCCCGCGCCTCCGGCGAGAACGAGCTCTCGTCCAGGAGCAGGGCCACGTGGCCCAGAATGCCGGTGAGCAGGTTGTTGAAGTCGTGCGCGATGCCGCCGGCGAGCTGGGCGATCTCGTCGGTGCGGCCGAGCTGCGCGAGCCGCTCCTCCAGCGCCCGCCGGTCGGTCACCTCGGTGGTGCAGCCGCTGTAGCCGAGGAACTCGCCGTCGGCCCGGTAGCACGGCTCACCGGTTCCGAGGAACCAGCGGTACTCGCCGTCCCGATCCAGCATGCGGAACTCGAACCGCACCGGATCGCGCGCGGCCACTGCACCGGCGTACTCCGTCACCACCCGCTCACGGTCGTCCGGGTGCAGGCGGTCCGACCAGCCCCATCCCAGCATCTCGGCGGCGGGGCGGCCGGTGAGGTCGCTCCAGCGCTCGTTCAGGTAGTCATACGCCCCGTCCGGACCGGCGGTCCAGATGAGTACGGGGAGACTACCGTAGGCGAGCCGGGGATCCGTCAGGGTCATGCCGGTCATCCCTGCAGGCAAAAAGGTGAGATTGGCAATCTCGCGGCCGAATGCGGCGGTGGCAAGAGCGCCCATGGCCCGCGCTGGCGGCGGAAGCCTTTGCGGCATACTCTTTTCGGGATGCCATTCCTGGATACCGAGAGGCAGCGCGCCGCCTGGCTCGTCCTGACCCTCGGACTCGCGCTGGTCTATGCCCTGTGGCCGTTCAGCACCGGGCTCATCGGGGCCCCGGTCCTCTATGTGGTGCTCGCGCCGGTCCACCGATGGCTGACCCGATGGTTGCCGTCCCAGGTCGCGGCGGGGATCGTCGTCCTGCTCGGCATCCTCCTGATCCTCGGTCCAGGGTTATCGGTGGTCGGCCTGGTCGCCACCGAAGCGCAGGACATGGCCACGGGGGTGATCCGCAGTCCCCTGCTCGCCAAGATCAGCCGGATCCGGGTGGGACCGTATCAGGTCGGCGCTCAGCTGGAGCAGATCGGGTCCCAGATCGTCTCCTTCATCGGGTCCAGCGCGCTGGGACTCATCGGCACCGCCACCCGGGCCGGTATCCAGCTCACCATCGCCTTCTTCGGCCTCTTTTACCTGCTCGTCTCCCCCGTGGCCACCTGGCGGGCGGTCCGGCCGTTCATCCCCTTTTCGGCCGCGAGCGCGGAGATTCTGCGGAAGCGGTTCGGGGACGTGACGATCTCCACCCTGGTCGGCACCGGCGTGACCGCCGGCGTGCAGGGCCTTTTCGTGGGCCTGGCCTTCTGGGTGGTGGGCCTTTCCAATCCGCTGTTCTGGGGTGTGGTGACGGTGATCTTCGCCATCCTCCCGGTGGTGGGGAGCGGCTTGGTATGGGGACCGGGGGCGGCCGCGCTTGCAATGGACGGCCGCTACGGCCCCGCCATCGGGCTGACTATCTGGGGCATCGTCGTCGTCGGAAACGTGGACAACGTCATCCGGCCGATCGTCTTCCGGCGCTGGGCCCAGATTCATCCGTTCGTCACGGTCATCGGCGCGTTCATGGGCCTGCGGTACTTCGGGCTCCTCGGTCTGCTGATCGGCCCGCTCGCGATCTCGTACTTCTTCGAGCTGATCCGGATGTATCGCGTGGAATACCTGGAGGACGAAGACGTCGAGGTATCGGCGGAGCAGCTGGCGGCCGTGCAGCAGCGGTTGACGCCGTCGGGGATGGCGCGGCCGAAGGGGCTGTAGCTGCTATCAGAACCGTGAAGAGTGAAAGGTGAAAGGTGAAAGGGAACTTGGCCCTTTCACCTTTCACCTTTCACGCTTCTGACCGCAGATACCCGCTAGCTCCTAGTTGAGCTTGGTCAGCTCCACGCGCCGGTTCTGCGCGCGACCCTCGACGGTCTTGTTCGAGGCGATCGGCTGATCCGGCCCGAAGCCGCGGGCCGTGAGCCGACCCTCCGCCACGCCGCGCGAGACGAGGTACTGCCGCACCGCTTCGGCACGGGCCCGGGAGAGCCGCCGGTTGAGCGCCAGGCTCCCGGTGATGTCGGTATGGCCGGTCACCTGCACCCGGATCGAGTCGTGGGCCACCAGCGACTCGGCGACGCCGTTGAGGATCGTCTCCGACTCCGGAGTCAGGGTGGACTTGCCGGTCTCGAAGTTCACGCCCTCGAGGATCAGCGTCTTCTTGGTGGGCTGGAAGAGCACCTGGCACCCCTCGGCATCCACTTCGACGCCGGACGGCGTGCTGGGGCAACGGTCGGCTTCGTCGTTCACGCCGTCCCCGTCGCCATCCTTCGGCAGCGGGCAGCCCTTGGCGTCCACCTTCTCGCCGGCCGGGGTGTTGGCGCAGGCATCGGCGTCATCGTTCACGCCATCGCCGTCGGCATCCTTCGGGAGCGAGCAGCCCTTCTCGTCCACCTTGTCGCCTTTCGGAGTGTCGGCGCAGCCGTCGGCGGCGTCGAGCACACCGTCACCGTCGGCATCCTTCGGCAACGAGCAGCCCTTCTCATCCACCCGGTCGCCCGCCGGCGTGTCGGCGCAGGCGTCGGCGTCGTCGAACACGCCGTCACCGTCGGCGTCCTTCACCGTGCAGCCCTTGGCGTCCACCTTGTCGCCCGGCGGAGTCTTCTTGCACTGGTCCACGTCATCCGGCACGCCATCGGCGTCCCGGTCGCGAGGTCCGGCCGATCGCCCGCCCAGCATGAAGCTGAGCCCCGGCTGGATGCCCCAATTCAAATTGTCCGTTGATCCATCGTCCGGGGACGGGATGTAGTCCACGTAGGTGTCGATGCGGATCGAGGTCACGTCGCCGAGACCGAGCCGGAGGCCCGCGTTGCCGGTCACGCCGTGGTCGGAGAGCTGATAACCGTCGCGGTACCTCGAGTGCGTATAGCCGGCGCCCAGAAGGACGCCGACATACTCGCCCGCCGGGAAGTTGAGCACCAGCCGCGCATGCAGCGGCATGTACTTCACTTCGACGCCAGTGGCCCCGTTCGTGGGCACCCACGACCCCTCGGCCTCGACGGCGAGGCGATCGGTCAGGAAGAAGCCGATTCTCGCACCGGGGCCGGCCTTGGCCTGGTCGAGTCGCAAGGCTCGGTCGAAATAGGCGATGGTCGGGAAGAGCCCCACCTCGAGGGTGCCGGCTCGTTGGGCTTGAGATTCGGACGCGGCGACCAGCGCCACGACGAGGGCGAGAGCGAACCTGCGCATCATGCCTCCTTGGGTGGGGCCCGCGAGCCCCAATATAGGAGGAAGCCGGGGCAAATATCTACACCATCTCTGTTTACGATCACCGCACAATCGATGTCACTCCAGCTGTTCGTGGGCGTGGAGGGACGGGGCTACATTGCGGGATGCGGGCGAGTGGATCCGCGCCACCAAGGCAGAGGAGAGGCTCGATGCATACGACATTGACGACCCGCCGGCTCGGCATCACCGACATGGAGCTCACCACCGTCGGATTCGGCGCGTGGGCGATCGGCGGCGGCGACTGGGCGTTCGGGTGGGGACCGCAAGACGACGAGCAGTCGATCGCCACCATCCGCTACGCCGCCGAGCG
>CAYPAE010000162.1:0-5583 GCA_964408595.1 uncultured Gemmatimonadaceae bacterium
GGAATCGTCGTCGGGCTCGATCGCCGGCGTTCTCTCGGAACCGCTCGTCATGGTCCTCCCATGGAGGAAGCAGCCCTTGTCCCGCCCCTCGGGCCCGGGCTAAGGTTAGCCCGCATGTCGCGCCTTTGGCAGTCGCTCGTCTCGGTGTGGACCTGGCTGGTCCTGGTGACCTGCGTGCTGCTCTGGTTGCCGATGATGGCGCTGCTGCGGCTCGCCACGCTGGGTGACCCGGGCCGTTACCGGGTCGGCTATCTCTTCCGCGGAATCGGCCGCGCCGTCGCGGCACTCAACCCGCTCTGGAAGTTCAGCTACACCGGCACCGTGCCGGCCGATCCGCGCCGTCCCTACGTCGTGGTCTCCAATCACGAGTCGTTCGCCGACATCCTGCTCATCAGCCACTTGCCCTGGGAGATGAAGTGGCTCTCCAAGGCCGAGCTGTTCCGGATCCCGGTGATGGGCTGGCTGATGCACCTCGCGGGTGACGTGCCCGTGAAGCGCGGCTTCGGTCCCAGCGCGGTCGAAGCGATGGCCCGGTGCCGTGAGGTCCTCTCGCGGCGGGTGTCGGTGATGATCTTCCCCGAGGGCACCCGGTCGCCCACCGCCGAGCTCCTGCCGTTCAAGGACGGAGCGTTCCGGCTCGCGATAGACGCCGGCGTCCCGATTCTTCCGCTGGCGCTGCACGGCACCGGCACCGCGCTTCCCAGGCACGACTGGCGGTTCGCCCGTTCCACCGCCGTCGTCGAAGTGCTCGAGCCGGTCGAGACGGCCGGGCTCACTCCAGCCGACCTGCCGGCGCTCAAGGAGAAGGTGCGACATACGATCGTCGAAGCGCGGGATCGACTCGCCCGGCAGCTCTCGTGACCCGGTCTCGCCGGGGCCCGGTGATCGTTGCCCTGCTGCCGCTGGTCGCGGCATGCGAGGGTCGCCCCGCGGTCCGCTCCGACTTCGATCCGGGTCCGGTGCCGGCCGAGCTCGCCGAGGGCGAGCGGCTCTTCAATGACAACTGCGCCCGCTGCCACGGCGCGCAGGCCGCGGGCACCGACGCCGGGCCGCCGCTGGTGCACATCGTGTACGAGCCGAATCATCACGCGGACATCGCCTTTCGGCGCGCCGTCGCCCTGGGTGTTCCGGCGCACCATTGGCGCTTCGGGAACATGCCGCCGGTGCCCGGTGTGGACGAGGCGGCGGTCGAGCGGATCACGGCGTACGTCCGGTGGCTGCAGCGGAAGGCGGGGATCGAGTAGTCGGCCGTCATCCGTCATCCCTCGCTGCTCCGCTCGGGATGACCCTCCACGCGTCTCACGCCTTCCCCAGATCCCCCGGCGCCCTCACCCTCCCTACCACCCCCGCCAGCGCCAGCAGCGCGAGCACGTAGGGCAGCATCAGAAAGAGCTGATATGGAGTCTCGAGCCCAAGCGTCTGAAAGAGGAACTGCAGCGCCATCGCCGCGCCGAAGGCGAGTGCGGCGACCGCGACACCCACCGGATGCCACCGCCCCAGCACCACGAGCGCGATCGCCACGTAGCCGCGTCCGGCCGTCATCTTCTCCGCGAACGTCCCCACCTGCGCCAGCACCAGCGTCGCCCCCGCCAGACCGGCGAACCCTCCACCGATGAGAGTAGCGACCGCACGAACGAGTCGGGTGGGCACGCCGGCCGCGCGCGCCACCGCCGCCGATTCGCCGGTCGCCCTCAGCGCCAGACCGATGCGCGTTCGAAAGAGCAGCCACCACACGACCGGCACGGCGACAAGACCGAGGTACGTCGGCGCCGGCTGGGAGAAGAGCGCGGGACCCAGCAGCGGCACCGTCGAGAGTCCCGGAATCGGGATCGCCGCCAGGGTGGGGAGGTCGAGCCCCGCGCCCGCGGACCCGTACGCCTGCCGGTAGATCGTGCCGGTGAGCCCGACCGCGCCGAGGGTGATCGCGGTGCCCGCGATGACCTGGTCCGCGCGCGCGCCGATGGTGACGAGCGCGAACACTCCGGCGAGGAGCATCCCCGCCAGGATCGCGAGCGCGACGCCGGTCCACGGTCCCGACGCGGTTGCGCCGAGCGTCGCGGCCAGCGCCCCCGCGAGCATCATCCCCTCGAGCCCGAGATTCATCACGCCCGAGCGCTGGGTGATCGTCTCTCCCGTTGCCGCGAGCAGGAGCGGCGTCGCCACCCTCACGGCGGCGGCGAGGAATCCGCCGACCAGAGCGACCGGCTCCATCAGCTCCGCGCCCCTCCCACCGTTCCGGTCCTCGACCCGAGCGCGGCGAGTGCCGTCATGCCGCCGCGGCGCATCGACTCGGCCAGCAGCACCATGAGGATCACCACGGCCTCCACCACGTAGACCGCTACCGCCGGCACGCCGGCCTCGCGCTGCATCGCGCCCGCTCCGGCTTCCAACCCGCCGAAGAGAACACCGGCGAGCACAACGCCGAGCGGGTTGAGGCGGCCCAGCAGCGCGACCGCGATAGCGGTGAACCCGTACCCGGGCGAGAGATTCTGGAAGAGGGCGTAAGAGACGCCCGCGACCTCGACGCCGCCCGCGAGTCCGGCGATCGCGCCCGACACAGCCAGCGCGGCGGCGGTCATCCAGCGGCTGTCGATCCTGCCGCTGATC
Organism: uncultured Gemmatimonadaceae bacterium; assembly: GCA_964408595.1. Lineage (GTDB taxonomy): Bacteria > Gemmatimonadota > Gemmatimonadetes > Gemmatimonadales > GWC2-71-9 > CAVVWJ01. Next base: position 2,608 of record CAYPAE010000162.1, read on the forward strand.
TCCGCGGCTCGAGGGCCGAGCCCGACCGCGCGGAGCTGGAACCCCCAGAGGGTGCGGGCGAAGAGGCGGCGGAGCACGACCGCGCCCACCAGCGCGAGCAGAATCCCGGCGTGCAGCCGCGTTCCCGGAAGCAGCGGAAGCCGGGCCGACTCGGCGATCGCGTCGCTCTGGGGATAGATCCCCTGACTCTCCTGAAGGGGTCCCTGAACCACCAGGCTCGTCGTCGCTTCGGCAACGAAGTTCAGCAGGAGGGTGCTGATCACCTCGAGCACACCGTACCGGACGCGGAGCAACACCGGCACCGCGACCCACAGAGCGCCAGCGAGGAAGGCGCCCGCCAGCACCACCGCGACCGCGAGCGGCGGTGGCAGCGACCCGGCGTGAAGGCCCAGCCAGGTGGCGGCGATCGCGCCGGCGTAGAACTGGCCTTCGGCGCCGATATTGAAGGTGCCGGCGCGGAAGGCGAGCGCGAGGCCGAGCCCGATGACGGTGAGGGGCACCGCGCGGACCAGGGTCGCCGACGTGATCGCGTACCAGGAGCCGAACGCACCCGACCAGAGCGCGCCGAGCGCGGGGCCCGCGTCGTACCCCGCCAACTCGAGCCCCAGCACGAGCACCGCGAGGCCGGCAAGGAGCGCCGCCGTTCCGACGAGCCAGCCGTGCGCGCGCACGAAGACCTAAGAGCCGGCCAGCATCAACCCGCCGATCGTCTCGCGCGACGCATCCGGGGGCGGCTCGATCAGAACGCCACGGCTCGCGACCACGACCCGGGTAGCGAGCTCCAGCACCTCGTCGAGGTCGCTGGAATGAAAGAGCACGGCCGCTCCTTCCGATGCGGCGCGGCGGAGGCGGGCGTGGATCGCCGCGGTGGCACGGATGTCGAGGCCGCGGGTCGGGTTCTCCGCCACCACCACTCGCGGCCGCCGCGAGAGCTCGCGCGCGACGACCAGGCGTTGCTGGTTCCCGCCGCTCAGCGCCGCGGCCGGCACCCCCGGGCCCGGCGCGGCCACCGAATACTCTTCGAGGAGCATCGCCGTCCGAGCCTGCGCTTCGCGCCAGTCGATCCTCCGGCCCCGGATCCAGGGGTCCGACCCGGACGACCCGAGGACGACGTTCTCCGTGAGGGTCATCCCCGGGATGAGCCCCTCGGTCGAGCGGTCCTCGGGAATGAACGCCACCGGTTCCGCGACCTCGCGCAATCCGCGCAGCGGGTGGATCCGCCCGGCCACCGCGCGCAGCAGCTCGCGCTGGCCATTCCCCTCAACCGCCGCGACGCCTACGATATCGCCCGGCCCGACCGCCAAGGACGCGCCTCGCAGAGCGATTCCAAGCCCGCCGTCTCGCGCCACATCGAGCGACTCGACCCGCACGAGTGGCCGGCGCTCGGCGATAGGGGGTACCGAGGTACCGGGCAGCTCGGTGCGGGCGTCCGGCACGGCGTCCCCGAGCATCGCGGCGGCGAGTGTCGCCGCATCCTGCCCTGCCACAGGGCCGGCGAGGACCACCTGGCCTCGGCGCAGCACGGTCACCCGGTCCGCGGCGGCCAGCGCCTCGGCCAGCTTGTGGGTGATGAGCACGGCGGCCCTGCCGGACGCGGTGAACCGCCGGATCACCCGCAGCAGATCCTCCACCTCCGCGGGCGCCAGCACCGCGGTCGGCTCGTCGAGGAGGAGAATCCTCGCGTCGGCCGCGAGCGCCTTCACGATCTCGAGCCGCTGCCGGAGGCCGACGCTCAACCGCTCGACCCGGGCATCGGGGTCGAGCGGAAGGCCGACCCGGTCGCCCAGCTCGCGCACCTGCTCGCGGAGCGGCCCCGGCACCACCGGCCAGCCGGCCGCCAGCGCGACGTTCTCCGCCACGGTGAAGGCCGGCACCGACGTGAAGTGCTGATGCACCATCCCGATTCCGAGGTGCCGGGCGGCGCGGGGAGAGAGCCCGGGCCGCGCGATCCCGCCGACGCGCACCTCGCCCGAGTCGGGCCGGAGGAGGCCGGCGGCAATCTGCATGAGCGTGGTCTTCCCGGCGCCGTTCTCACCCAGCAACGCGTGGAGCTCGCCGGGGAGCAGCCTGAAATCGGCCCCGCGCAACGCGTGCACGGAGCCGAACCTCCTGTGGATCCCGGTCAGCTCGAGGGCGGGCGTCACAGCCCAGTGGGGTGGTCGTGGAACTCCCATTCGAGGTCGAACCGCTCGCCGAGGTGGGAGGCGAGCGCCTGCACGCCGAGGGTCTCCGTGGCGTAGTGGCCGGCGTAGATGACGTTGAGACCCCACTCGACGGCGTCGAAGTAGGTGTGGTGAGGGCCCTCGCCGGTAATGTAGGTGTCGAGGCCGGCGCTCCGGGCCTCCCCGATCATGCTCCCCGCCGCGCCGGTGATGATGCCGACCCGGGAGATCCGCTCGGGGCCGCCGGAAATGAGCCGGGCGCCCGGGGCGAAGGTGCCGAGCGCGCGGTTCACCTCGCCGAGCAGCGTCTCGCGCGCGGTCAGCCGGGCGGAGGCGAATCCCCAGACCCCGATCGGGCTTCCCTTGTAGTCGCCGAACCAGCCCTCGACCTCGATCCCCAGCCGGTCGGCCAGCACGACGTTGTTGCCCACTTCGGGATGGAGGTCGAGGGGGATGTGGGCCGCGTACAGGGCGACGTCGTTCTCGAGGAGAGCGGAGACCCGGCGGTAGCGCCGACCGGTGACGGGGACGTTGCCGTCCCAGAGGAGCCCGTGGTGGACGACGAGGAGCGAGCCCGGCGGGACGCCATCGATCGTCGTCTGGGAGGCGTCCACCGCCGCCACGATCCCGGCGACCGACCCCTTGTTCTCCACCTGGAGGCCGTTGACGGCATTGCGCTCGTCGGCGACCTCGCGGATGCGCAGGAACTCGTCGGCGTAGGCGACCACGTCGGCCAGCGGCACGGCGGGCATCGCTAGCCTCTGCCAGCTACCGGTGTGGTTTTCAGAACGGAGGCACAGAGGCCACAGAGGTT
>CAYPAE010000163.1:0-5532 GCA_964408595.1 uncultured Gemmatimonadaceae bacterium
CGGGAAACGGTGGTGGCGGTGGACGTGGGGCCTGGCTTCGACGTGGTGGACGCCGGCGTCTCTTCGACTGCGCCGGCGCTCGTCCGGGCGCACGACGACGCGGTCGGCACCCTCATGGCCAACGCCACTGCGGCGCAGCTCGCGCTCTGGCGGGCGGACCCCGCCCGCCCGCCGCTGGTGTACGTGCGGCCGCGGATCGAGCGGAACGCCACCTTCCGCGTGGATCGCGTGCGCCGATACGCCGACGACGGCTATCGCGCCGCGCGCGAGGCGCTCACAGCCGCCGGACGGACTTGACCCGGATGACGCAGGGGGCAAATTGAGCCACATGAAAGCTTCGGAAGCGATGGTACGCGATCCGCACGTCGCGGTCGCCGGCGCGATGGCCAGCGAAGTGGCGATCATGTTCAAGACCCGCAACATCTCGGTGGTGCCGGTGGTGGACGACCACCGCACCCGCCGCTTTCTCGGCACGCTGAGCGACCGCGACCTGGTCACCCGATGTCTCGCGGAAGGGAAGCATCCGTGGCACACCAGGGCCGACACCCTGATGCGGACCAACTCACCCGTGGTCCAGCCGGACCAGGAGCTCGAGGGCTACCGGGTCCGCATGGACCTCGACCCCAACGAAGCGCACCTCAGGCCCACGATCACCGTGGTGGACGGCGACCGGAGGGTGGTAGGCTTCATCAGCCACCCGGAACAGGTGGCGGGGATCGAGATCGTGTGGGGTGATGACCATGCCTGACTTCAAGCTCTTCAGCCTCCAGGAAGCCGAGCGCACCCTCCCGCTGGTGCGACGGATCGTCCAGGACCTCACTCTGGAGTATCCCGTCTGGCGCGCGGCGGTGGCGCGATTCGAGCTGCTGACCGGCGGTGCCCGGGCCGACTGGGGCGAGACTGGCGAGCTGCTCGCCGCGCGCGAGGAGGTCGCCCGCCACGCCGACCGGATCAACCGCTACCTCCAGGAGCTGGAGGCGGTGGGCTGCGTCTTCAAGGGATTCGATGCCGGGCTGGTGGACTTCTACTCGCTCCGGGAGGACCGGCCGATCTTCCTCTGCTGGAAGCTGGGCGAGGAGCGCATCACCTACTGGCACGAGATAGACGCGGGCTTCTCCGGCCGGCAGCCGATAGATGGGGCAATCCTCACCGCGATGACCTCGTGATCCGCCTCTGGGTCTTCCTTCACATCATCGGCTTCACTATGTGGATCGGCGGGGCACTCGCCATCATGGTCGCCGGGATCGTATCCAAGGGCGAGGAGCGGGCCAGGCTGGGCGCCGTGGTCCGGGCGCAGGCGGCGGTGCAGAAGATTCTCGTCGCGCCGGGGGCGCTGATGACCGTGCTGTCCGGAGTGATGCTCACCTTCGCGATGACCAGCCTGAGCGGCGGGCAGGCCGGGTTCAGTATCTGGCTGGTGCTGATGCAGGGTGCGGGACTGGTGGCGGCGCTGATCGTTTTGATGGTGGGCCTTCCGACTTCGTCCAAGCTGGCGAGGATCGACCCGGAGGGCCCCAACGCCGCCTTCTTCGACGAGCTACGCCAGCGGCAGCGAATCACGGGGTCCATCGCCGGAGTGTTCGCGGTGGTGGCGCTGGTTGGGGGGGCGATGCTGGCGTAGTGGTCGGGACGTCCGTGCCGTGGGTTATGGTTGTTGGGTAGTGCTCGTCTAGACCGTCTGTGTCACCCTGAGCGCAGCGAAGGGGCCGAAGCCAGGTCCAGCCACCTCGGATTCCGACTCTCGATCAGCTCAATCTTCCTCATCCGCCTGCACCTCTTCAGCTGCTTCTCTCGCCGGATCGCCTCGAGAACGTCGCGGGTGTGTTCCACAAAGACGAGTCGGATGGCCTCGTGCCGATACGCATGGTCGTCGGGGTGGATCCCGGCGCGATGCTCCGCCATACGTCTGGCCAGGTCGTTGGTCACGCCAATGTAAAGCTCGCGGGACTTGCTGGCGAGGATGTAGACGGAATACTCGCGGGGCATGCATCAGGATCGGGATGCCCGGTCAACGTGGCGTCAAACAACCATATGGTCCCTTCGCTTCGCTCAGGGTGACAAAAGGGGAGTCTCCGCCGCGACGGACGCCATCCCAGGCCCCAGCCAATTGTCACCCTGAGCGAAGCGAAGGGGCCTGAACCCTCCCTGCGTTCCCCGCCCCGGTACGCCTTCCCGTCAGGCAGGCCGCCCTCACCGGACACTCTCCGCAGCGTGCCACCCTCGCCGTACAAACGAGCGCGCCCAGCTCCATGATCGCCTGGTTGAACGCCCAGGCCGTTCCGCCGCGTCGGGGAACAATCAGGGCCGCGGTCTCCCACACCCGCCGAGCCGCGGCCGGCCCGCGCAGTCTTGGGTGGAATACCCGCCGAATCACCCGCGCGACGTTCGTGTCCACCGCCGGCGTCGCCCGCTCGTACGCGAAGCACGCCACCGCCCCCGCGGTGTACCGCCCGACACCGGGCAGCCGCACCAGCGCCGCCGGATCGTCCGGCACCACTCCGCCGTGCTCGCCCACCAGCGCCTGCGCCAGCCGATGCAGGTTCGCCGCCCGCCGGTAGTAGCCCAGCCCCTCCCAGCTTTCCCGCACCATCGCCGCGGGCGCCGCCGCGAGCACCTCGATGGACGGATAGCGCTCGAGGAAGCGCTGGTAGTACGCCTCGACCCGCGACACCTGGGTTTGTTGGAGCATGAACTCCGACACCACGATGTGGTACGGATCCCGGGTTCGCCGCCAGGGGAGGTCGCGGCCGTGACGCCGGAACCACCTGAGCAGGCGGCGGCGGAACTCCGCTGCCTGGAGCTTACGGTCGACCCTAGACTTAGGCGGCATGGGGGGCGAAGATACGTCCGGTCGACCCCAGGCGCTATCGGACAACTGACATAATGGACGCCCAGACTCTCGATCTCCGCCGCTTCGTCGGCCGCTGGACGCTCAACGCCATGTCCCACGTCGGCCGGGTCTCCCTGCTGATGTGGGACGCCTTCCGGAGCCTCGGCGAGTGGCGGGTCTGGTTTCCCCGCACGATGACCGAGGCCTGGAACATCGGGGTCGGCAGCCTCTTCATCGTCCTCCTCATCTCCGGCTTCGCCGGCGCGGTGACGGCGCTCCAGGCGCGCTATCAGTTCACCGGCATCATCCCGATCTACTATCTCGCGGGCGTGGTCGTCGAATCGATCGTGCTGGAGCTGGGTCCGGTGCTCACCGGGCTGGTGCTCGCGGGCCGGATCGGCGCGCGCTACGCCGCGGAGCTGGGGACGATGCGGGTCACCGAGCAGATCGACGCGCTGGAGAGCCTGGGCCGGTCGCCCGGCTCGCACCTCATCGTCCCGCGGGTGCTGGCCGGGTTCATCATGATTCCGGTCCTCGTCATCCTGGCCGACGTGATGGGGATCTTCGCCGGCTGGTTCTCGATGACGATGGTCCTGCCGATCACCAACGAGGACTTCACTTACGGCGCCCGCTCCTTCTGGCGCCCGTTCGACGCGACGTACTCGGTGATCAAGGCGTTCTTCTTCGCCGGCTCGATCACCATCATCGCCTGCTACATGGGATTCAACACCCAGCAGGGCGCGGAAGGGGTGGGGCGCGCCACGACCAGCGCGGTGGTGGCCAGCTCGGTGCTCATCCTGCTGCTCGACGTCGTCCTCGCCAACCTGCTGCTCAGCTAGATGATCGTTCTCCGCGACGTGCACAAGCGCTTCGGCAGCCAGGTCGTGCTGGACGGCGTGAACCTCGACGTGCAGGAGGGCGAGACGCTGGCGCTCCTCGGCCCGTCGGGCACCGGCAAGAGCGTGCTCCTCAAGCACATCATCGGGCTCATCCGGCCCGACTCGGGTACCGTCGTGGTGGACGACCAGCAGGTCGGCAGGCTGAAGCGCAAGGAGCTCGCCGCGCTCCGCTCCCGGATCGGTTACGTCTTCCAGAACGGCGCCCTCTTCGACTCGATGAGCGTGCTCGAGAACGTCCGCCTCGGCATCACCGACGGAGACAAGTACCGGGACGAGGAGTACGCCAGGCAGCGGGTCGCCGAGTGCCTCAAGCTGGTCAACCTGGCGCCGGAGGTCATGACGAAGTATCCGGCGGAGCTGTCGGGCGGGATGCGGAAGCGGGTGGGGATCGCCAGGGCGATCGCGGGAAGCCCGAAGTACCTGCTCTACGACGAGCCCACCTCCGGCCTCGACCCGGTCAACGCCGACGTGATCGACAGCCTGGTCAAGCGGCTCGACAACGAGCTGGGCGTCACCAGCGTGATGGTGACGCACGACGTGCGAGGCGCCTTCCGCACCGCCGACCGGCTGGCGCTGCTCACCGGGGGGAAGATCGTGCAGCAGGGCTCCCAGGAGGAGTTCCTGAAGTCCCGCAATCCCAAGGTCCAGGAGTTCCTGGAGCGCGACTTCCCCGACGCCACCTTCGCCGCATGAGACCGACATGGATGTGAGCTACAAACAGGAAGTCACCGTCGGCGGTCTCGTGATCCTCGCGATCGTGGTGTTCGTCCTGGGGTCCAGTTGGCTGAAGGGCCGCTCGATCACGGCGAACGAGGACGATTTCTGGAAGATCCAGTTCAAGACCGCCGGCAACCTGAAGTCCAGCTCAGTGGTGCGGATCTCGGGCGTGCCGGTGGGGACGGTGGAGCGGATCGAGCTCGCCGACGTGGGGAAGGTGATCGTGATGGTGACGCTGCCGAACAAGATCGTGCCCAAGGTGGACGCCACCGCCAAGATCGTCGCGGTGGGGTTCGTGGGCGACGCGGCGATCGAGTTCCACCCCGGCAACTCGCCGCAGCCGCTGTCGCGCCAGCGGGCGATCATCGGCACGCAGGATGCGGGCTTCACCGGCCTCGCCCAGACCCTGGGCGACCGGGCCGACAGCGTCCTCCTCGGCGCGCAGCAGATCGTCAACAAGCGCACCGCGGACGAGTTGTACGCGACGCTCACTGCGCTGCAAGGCACCCTCAAGGCGGCCGAGCGGACGATGGGCGTTTACGGCAACCCGAACAAGGGACCCACCGCGCAGCTCACCCAGACCATGGCGTCGCTGGAGCAGCTCACCACCCGGCTCGATAGCACCCTGGCCCACCCCGCGCTGTCGCGCACCCTCAACCGCGCCGACACGCTCACTGCCAATCTGGCGAGCATGACCGCCCAGCTCACTTCCACCGGCGCCCGGCTCGACACCCTGCTGCTCGGCATGAACCAGGGCCGCGGCACCCTCGGCAAGTTCGCGACCGATACCGGGTTCTACTCCGATATCCGGCAGCTCTCGCAGTCCATGAGGGAGCTGCTGGACGAGCTGAAGAAGCACCCCGGGAAGATTCCGGTGACGGTGAAGTTGTTCTAGGAGCGTGTTAGGGCGGTGTTAGGGTGTGTGTCACCCTGAACGAAGTGAGGGGGACCATATCGGCATGGGCCCCTTCGCTTCGCTCAGGGTGACGACCTTCCGTTCGTGCTGCACCTTCCGCCGTTCCGCCGTTCCGCCGTTCCGCTGCCCCGCTGCCCCGCTGCCCCGCTGCCCCGCTGCCCCGCTGCCCC
>CAYPAE010000164.1:0-3036 GCA_964408595.1 uncultured Gemmatimonadaceae bacterium
CCCGATCACTACGTCATCAAGGCCAAGCACATCGTGCAGCAGACCCCCGGCGCCGTGCTCGCCGACCAGTTCTACAACCCGATCAACCCGGAGGCGCACTACCTCAGTACCGGTCCCGAGATCTGGGAACAGACGGGGGGCAAGGTCACCCACTTCGTCGCCGGCGCGGGTACCGGGGGCACGGTGAGCGGTGTCGCGAAGTACTTGAAAGAGAAGAATCCGAAGGTACGGGTCGTCGCCGGCGACCCCATCGGCTCACTGTACACCCACTATCATCGCACCAAGACGATGGGGGAGGGTCACCCCTACAAGGTGGAGGGAATCGGGGGCGACAAGATCCCTACCACCATCTGGTTCGACCAGATCGACGAATTCAGGCAAGTACCTGACCGCACGTCGTTTACGATGGCCCGTCGGCTCGCCCGCGAGGAGGGGATCCTGGCCGGAGGGTCGGCGGGGCTCAACGTCTGGCTGGCGGTCGAGATCGCCCGCGAGCTCGACGATCCGGCCGCCATGGTCGTCACTATCCTGGCCGACACCGGCGAGCGCTATCTCTCGAAGGTCTTCAGCGACGAGTGGATGCAGGAGAACCAGATGCTGGAGGCGCCCCGGGTGACGGTCGAGCAGCTGCTCGAGCGCCGGCCCGCCACCGCACCCGCGCTGGTAAGCGTCGCCCCGGCCGCGGCGGTGCGGCAGGCGCTCAACCTGATGACCACCTATGGCGTGAGCCAGATCCCGGTGGTCGAGAACGGCGAGTCGGTCGGCGGGCTGATCGAGGGCACGCTGATGACTCGCGCGCTGTCGCAGCCGTCGCTGCTCGACCGTCCCGTGCGCGAGGTGATGGAGCAGCCGTTTCCGGAGGTGGACGCCGGCGCACCCGCCGACCGGGTCGGAGCGATGCTCAGCCGGGAGAGCCCGGCCACGCTGGTCCGCAAGGACGGGAAACTGATCGGCATCGTGAGCCGGTACGACGTGCTTCAGCAGCTGATCGGGACCCGGTGAATCGCGGGCATTCGTCCGGGGGGAAGTGTCACCATGTCACCCTGAACGAAGTGAAGGGGCCATCACCAGCATGGTCCCCTTCGCTGCGCTCAGGGTGACACTCCCCCGCCATCACTAACGGATCCACTCACCTCCACTTCGAGCTCATGCGCATAACCGTCCTCACCGGCGGCACCTCCTCCGAGCGTGACGTCGCTATCGCGTCCGCCGTCCAGATCGTGACCGCCTTGCGCTCCAGAGGCCACGACGTCGCGGTGGTGGACACCGCTCGCGGCTTCATCCCGATGGCTGACGAGAGCCGGCTCCTCTCCGGGAGCGTAGGGGTGGCACCCCCCTCGATCGACGAGCTGCACTCCCTGGAGCGCGGACTGCTCCTGTCCGGCCTGGGAAACCTGGCAGTCATCCGGGATGCAGACGTGCTGTTCCTTGCATTGCATGGAGGCCGGGGGGAGGACGGGACGATACAGACACTTCTCGAGGTGGTGAGCGTCCCCTACACAGGGAGCGGCCCGCTCGGCAGTGCCATGGCCATGGACAAGGACGTGTCCAAGAGGCTGTTTCGGGACGCCGGGGTCCCTACCGCCGACTGGGCGATGGCCCCGGTGCGGCTGGCCGAGGTGGAGGCGTCCTTCGGGTGGCCGGTGGTGGTGAAGCCCTCCAAGCAAGGCTCGACGGTGGGTTTGACGGTGGTCAAGGACCCGTCGGGCTACGAGGAGGCGGTCGAGCTGGCGAGCCGGTACGACGACGAAGTGATGATCGAGCGGTTCGTGCCGGGCCGGGAGCTGACGGTAGGGGTGCTGGAGGGGAGGCCCCTGGCGGTGGGGGAGATAATCCCCCGGCATGAAATTTTCGATTACGAGTGTAAGTATACGCCGGGTATGTCGGAGGAGATATTTCCAGCCGACCTCCCCGGATCGGTGGCCACGGAATGCCAGCGTCTGGCCCTGCTGGCCCACCAGGCGCTGAAGTTGGGGGGGTACTCACGGGTGGATTTTCGCTTGACACCGGGCGGAGAAGCCTTCTGTTTAGAAGTGAATACGCTGCCCGGCATGACGGCGACGAGTCTCCTCCCCCAGTCCGCCCGGGCGGTCGGCATAGAGTTCCCCGACCTGTGCGAACGGATCTGTCGAACCGCCCAGCTGGGCCGCCTGCAGCAACCGTCGTAAGCGTTTTGGGGTCTAAGAGTTAGAGGCGGTTCCATGAATCTGGCTCCCTCCAGCCGTGTCACCCCGTGGGTGCTTCGCCTCATCATCGCGAACGCGGTGATGCTGCTGTTGATGCGCACCATCTTCATTTCGCCGGCGCTGGCGGATGCACTGGCGTTCTCGCCCGCGAGCGCGCTCCGCCAGCCGTGGAGCCTTTTCAGCTACATGTTCGTGCACGCCGGGCTCCTGCACCTGCTCGGGAACATGCTGATGCTGTTCGTGTTCGGCACGGCGGTGGAGAGCCGGATGGGGAGCCGGGCCTTCATCCTCTACTATCTGCTGTGCGGGGTTGGAGCCGCGGTCTTCTCGCTGGGCCTCTCGGCGATCATGCCGGTGGGCCCCTTCGTCGGGGCCTCGGGCGCGGTGCTCGGCGTCGCGTTGGCGTTCGCGATCTACTGGCCCGACGCGGAGCTGATCATCTTCCCGATCCCGATGCCGATCCGCGCCAAGACGCTGGTCATGCTGCTGGTCGGGCTCGACGTCCTCTTCTACTTCCTCACCCCGGGCGACGGCATCGCCCATCTCGCTCACGTCGGCGGCGTCGCCTTCGGCTACCTCTACTTCCGGACCCAGGGGTTCTCTCGCCGGAGCCCGCACCCGCCGCCCCGCGCGGTGGAGCGCGTCGTCATGGTGCAGTCCGGCGCCGCCGAGCCGGAGCGCCACACGCCGGTGACGCCGGCGCGCCCGCCCCGTCGAGTCGAGGCCGATCCCGTCGCCGCGGAAGTGGACCGGGTGCTCGACAAGATCTCCGAGAAAGGCATCGCGAGCCTCACGCCGGCGGAGCGCCGGTTCCTCGACGAGGTGGCGAAGCAGAAGAAGTCGGAGAACT
>CAYPAE010000164.1:3136-5505 GCA_964408595.1 uncultured Gemmatimonadaceae bacterium
GACCGGGAAGCCGCATACCGTCAGTACCGCGAAGCCCACCGCCCCATCCTCGACGCCTACTGGCGCAACTACGTTCTCGAGCCCGACGGCCCGCACGCCGACGACATCATCGCGTCCGCGCTGAGGGCCGATCGCGGCGATCTGCTCGCGCTCGCGGGGTCCACCGATCTGGTGCGGCTCGCCGAGGAAGCGATCGCGACGGCGGAGGCGGTGCTGCATCTCGACCGGCCCACCGACATCTACCTGATGGTCGGGCTGGGCGGCGCGAACGCTGGCGAGCTCGTCGTAGGCGGCCGGGGCATCGCATTCGTCTGTCTCGAGCACTTCACCGGCCGGGTAAATCCGGAGACGTACGGCATGGGGCTCGCCCCCGATCTCATTCCGCTCTGGATCGCGCACGAGCTGGCTCACACCGTGCGCTACACCTCGCCGCGGAGCGCCAGCGACATGCGGCGGCTGGTGACCGACCACAGCGGCTACTACGACTACTGGTCCACCGGGAGCCGGGCCACGCTGCGGGAGCTGCTGGTCAACGAGGGGCTGGCGGTCCACGCCGCGCAGGCGATCGCGCCGGGCTTCGATGCGGCCGAATACTTCGGCTATGCCCGGCGGCAGTACCACCGTCTGAGGGAAATGGAGGCGTTCCTCCGCCGCGCCGTCGAGCCCGACCTGGAGCAGAGCGGCCTCGGCCTCCGGCTCCGCTATCTGTCGGGCGGGATGAGTCCGTCGGCCCGTCTGGTTGGCGGTCGCGTCCTTCCCGAGCGCTCCGGCTACTATCTCGGCTTCCGGATGACCGAAGCCCTCGTCGCGCAGCGCGGCATCGGCGAGGCCGTGCGGGCTTCGGCGCAGGAGTTCCAGGAGGCGGAAGACCTGGCCCGGGGGGTGCAGACGGCGTGAGGTACGGGGGACGGGTTGTCGTCCTGAGCGAAGCGAAGGAGACCGTGCCGGCATGGCCCCCTTCACTGCGTTCAGGGTGACACGGGGCGCGAACGGCATTTGTTCTCCCGCGCAGCACCCGGACGGCGCCCGTGTCACTTCCCTACGCAGAACCCCGCGAAGACCTTCCCCAGCACCTCCTCCACGTCCACCACGCCCAGCAGCTCATCGAGCGCAACGGTGGCCTCGCGCACGTGATGTGAGACCAGGACCGGATCGCCGCCCGGCGTGAGGTGCGCCGACGCCTCCGCCAACGCGGACTGGGCCCGGAGAAGTGCGGTGCGGTGGCGGTCGCTGCTGAGACCGGGCTCGAGATCGCCCAGCGCGATGCGGTCGCCGAAGACCCGGTCCGCGACCGCTCGCCGCAGCTCCTGGATCCCGTCTCCGGTGACGGCCGAGACCGCGAGCCCCTCGACCGCTCCGCTCACCAGGTCGCGCTTGGTGCGCACCACCAGCGAGGTTCGCTCCGAGGCGAGCGCCGCCTCGTCCGGTCCGGGCTCCCGGTCCGCCTCGACGCAGAGCAGCACCAGATCGGCCGCCGAGAGGTAGCGCCGGCTCACCTCGATCCCCATCCGCTCCAGCCGGTCGCCCGAATCCGATAGCCCCGCCGTATCGGCCAGTCGCACCGGCCAGCCGAGAAAGTCGGTGTGGCCCTCGATGGCATCGCGCGTGGTGCCGGGAATCTCGGTGACGAGTGCCCGGCTGGTGCCGAGGAGCGCGTTGAAGAGCGAGGACTTCCCGGCGTTGGGCCGGCCCGCGAGGACGAGGAGCGCTCCGTGCCGCATCCGGTCGGCCGACGGCGCGGTGGCGAGGAGCCGCGCGATCCGGCCCGCTGCGTCCTCCAGCGACCCGGCGATCCGCTCGCGCGGCACCGGGCCGTCGTCTTCGCCGGGGAAGTCGATCTCGTAGCTCAGGAGCGCCTGCACCTCGACGAGCGCCTCGCGCAGCTCGGCGAGCCGGCGCGAGAGGCCGCCCTCGAGCTGGCGGAGCGCGGCCCGCGCCTGGGCCGGCGCCACCGCGTCGATCAAGTCTCCCACCGCCTCCGCCTGGACCAGGTCGAGCTTCCCGTTGAGCACCGCGCGGCGGGTGAACTCCCCCGGCGCGGCGGGCCGCGCACCCGCGGCGTGCAGCGCGGCGAGGAGCCGCGCAGGGGCCAGTTGGCCTCCGTGGCAGGAGAGCTCGACGAGATCCTCTCCGGTATAGCTGTGGGGCGCGGGGAAGACGGTGTAGAGCCCGCGGTCGAACGCCTCCGCGCCCTCGCGAAAGACCGCGAGCGTGGCCGTCCGTGGACGGTCGGTGCGAAAGCCCTCGACGACCTTGGCCGCCACGTCGAAGGCGCCCCGGCCGCTCAACCGTGCGACGGCCAGCGCGGAGCGGCCGGGCGGTGTGGCGAGCGCCGCGATCGGATCCGAGAGCATGGCAGGAAGTTACTG
>CAYPAE010000165.1:0-5496 GCA_964408595.1 uncultured Gemmatimonadaceae bacterium
CGGCGCCGGCGACGCCTTCGCCGGCGGCTTCATGGCGTATCTGGCGCGGACCGGCTCGCTCGGCGAGGACAACATCCGCCGGGCGATGGTGTACGGCGCGGCCATGGGCTCCTACGCGGTGGAGCAGTTCGGCATTCGAGGCCTCGAACAAATCTCGCTTCCCGACGTGGAGGCCAGGGTCCGGGCGTTCCAGGATCTCACGCACGTGCAGCTCGCGGAGGCACTGGGATGACGCGGCAGTACGCTGAGGCGGGTGTGGATCTGGAAGGCGCGGAGGCCGCGAAGGCGCGGATCGGCCGGGCGGTCGCGACCACCCGGACGCCGCTCAGCGTCGGCCATGTAGGGGCGTTCGGCGGCATGGTTCGCATTCCCGAGGGGATGCGGCGGCCGACGCTGGTCCTCAGCACCGACGGCGTCGGCACCAAGGTGCTGGTCGCGCTCGAGGCCGGCCGATTCGAAACGGTGGGTGAGGACCTGGTCAACCACGGCGTGAACGACATCCTGGTGCACGGCGCGACCCCGATCGCCTTCATGGACTACATCGCCGGTTCCGGCTTGAGCGTGGAACAGATCGCGGGCCTGGTCGAGGGAATCGCCCGGGGATGCCGGGCCCATCGGATGGCGCTCGCCGGCGGCGAGACCGCGCAGATGCCGGGGCTCTATCGGGCCGGCACCTACGACCTTGCCGGAACGATCATCGGCGTGGTGGAGGAGGATGCCGCGATCCACGGCGACGCGATCCGTCCGGGTGACGTGCTGCTGGGCTACGCGTCCAGCGGACTGCACACCAATGGGTACACTCTGGCCCGCCGGATCGTGTTCGAGCGCATGGGCCTCGGGATCCACGACCGGCTCGGTGACCTGGATCGTTCCGTTGCAGATGTGCTCCTCGACGTGCACCGGAGCTACTTCCGAAGCGTGATGCCGGTCATCTCGCAGGTCCACGGACTGGCGCACATCACGGGTGGCGGTATCCCCGGCAATCTGGTGCGGATATTGCCCGCTGGGTGCGAGGCTGTGGTGGATCCGAAGAGCTGGGATCCGCCGCCGCTGTTCACCACGCTGCAGCGGGCGGGCGGGATCTCCACCGAGGAAATGCGTGACGTCTTCAACCTCGGCGTCGGCCTCATCGCCGTGCTGCCACCCCAGGCCCTGCCGGCCGCCCAGGCGGCGGCCGCGGCGGATGGGGTCGCCACCTGGACGATGGGTGAGATCCGACCGGGAGAGCAGACGGTCCGGTTCGCCCGTCCGTGAGGGAGAATCCCATGCGCGCCCCGCTCCTCGTCGCCACGCTCGCGCTCGCCACGGCCGCACCGGTGGCAGCGCAGCTCTCCGACTGCAGCCCGTTCAATGGAAACTCCCGCCGCATCTGTGATGCGGCGTTGGACGGAACCAGGGCCTTTCACCCGGTCGCCGGGCTCCTGGTGAGCGGCGGCAATCCGGTCATCGGCACCGCCAACACGCTGGGAGGCCTCGGGCGTTTCTCGGTGACCGCGCGGGCCAACGCCGCCGACGTCGTCCTCCCCGACCCGGGGTACGACGGGACGAGCGGCACAGTGCCCTCGAGCGAGGAGCTCTACGCTCCGGTGCCACTGGTCGAGGGCGCCGCGGGAATCTACGGCGGGCTTCCGTCGGGACTCTTGTCGATCGACTTTCTCGGCTCCGCACAGCTTCTCCCGACCGATCAGATCGACAACCTCACGGTGGACGGCGACGCGCGGCGGATCGGAGACGTCGCGCTCGGGTTCGGCTACGGGCTGCGGGTGGGGATCATCCGCGACGACGGACCGCTGCCGGCCGTGTCGGTGAGCGCCATGCGGCGGAACATCCCTCGGGTCGCGTACGGCGACGTCGAGCAAGGCGACGAGTTCCGCTACGCATTGGATCTCCAGGCGACCAACCTCCGGCTCGTGGCGAGCAAGCAGTTCGCCGCGCTGCAGCTCGCCGCCGGCATCGGGTGGGACCGGTACACCGGCGACGCTGAGATCCAGTTGCGCGACCAGCCGGGGGCGTCGCTCCAAGTGGGGCTGAAGGAGTCGCGCACGATGGCCTTTCTGAATGCCGGACTCGACCTGGCCGCGCTTTCGGTCGTCGGGGAAGCCGGATACCAGAGCGGCCGCGACCAGGAACTCTCGACCGACTTCCAGGGCTTCGATACCAAGAGTGGAAAGCTCTTTGCGGGCCTCGGCCTGCGGGTGGGTTTCTGAGAGCTGTCGGTCTGGGGGAACATTGTCACCCCCCCTCACCTCGTTCAGGGTGACAGGGGTGTCGAGCAACCTTCTCAGGATCCGTTAGCATGGACGAGCGAGAGGCGATGAACCTTGCCCTCGACCTCGCCTGGCGAGGGTGGGGCAGGGTGCACCCGAATCCGCTCGTCGGCGCCGTCGTCCTGGCCGACGGGGTTGTCGCCGCAGAGGGGTGGCACGCCGAGTTCGGTGACCGGCACGCCGAGCCGGTGGCGCTGGAGCGGGCCGGTGAGAAGGCCCGCGGCGCGACGCTGATCGTGACCCTCGAGCCGTGCGACCACCGCGGCAAGCAGCCGCCGTGCACCGACGCGATCGTGCGGGCCGGGGTCCGGCGGGTCGTGGCCGCGATGGCCGATCCCAACCCGGAGGCGGGGGGCGGCGCCGCACGGCTCGGCAGTCTGGGCTTGGAGGTGCAGGTCGGCGTCGCCCGGGAAGCGGCGGCGGCGCAGAACGCGATCTTCCTGCATCGCTTTCGCAACCCGTCGCGGCCTTTCGTCGCGCTCAAGCTGGCGACCAGTCTCGACGGCCGGATCGCTGATTCCTCCGGCCACTCGCGCTGGATCTCCGGCCAGCCGGCTCGGGACTACGTCCACTGGCTCCGGGCGGGCTTCGACGCGATCGGTGTCGGTGGCAGGACGGTCCGCATCGACGATCCCCGGCTCACCGTGCGCGGCTCCGTGACCCCGCGCGTCTCGCCGCGTCGGGTGATCTTCGACGCCGGCGCCGACCTCGACCCAGGGCTCACGCTGGTGCGGACCGCGCGGGAGACGACGACCACCGTCGTGACGGGAGAGGGCGCGCCGCACGAAAGGGTGGATTCCCTGGTGGCGGCCGGCGTAGGTGTGGTTCGGGCGGCTTCTCTCGAGGAGGGGCTTCGGATGCTCCGTGCGGAAGGCGTCTGCTCGCTTTTGGTGGAGGGCGGGGGACGGCTGGCCGGCGCGTTGCTCGGTCTTGGTCTGGTAGACCGCTACTACTGGGTGCAGAGTCCCCTCTGGCTGGGCGACCGCGGCACCCCGGCGACCGCCGGCCTGCCGAGCGACCCGATCGCCCGGGCCGAGCGCTGGACCGTCGCCGAGCGGCGAGCGCTGGGCGAGGACACTCTCCTCGTTCTGGACCGCCGCTGATGTTCACCGGAATCGTGACCGAGATCGGTACGGTTCGCGAAGCGCGGCCGTCGGACGGCGGCCTCGAGCTCACGATCGAGTGCTCCTATCCGGACCTCGCCGCCGGCGAGAGCGTGGCGGTTGACGGGGCGTGTCTCTCCGTCGCGGCCGTCGTGGCCCGCGGCTTCACGGCGCACGTCGTCCGCACGTCGCTCGATCGGACCCGGTTCGGCGACCTCGGAGCCGGCAGCAGGGTCAACCTCGAGCGGGCTCTCCGGGTCGGCGACCGGCTCGGCGGCCACCTGGTCCAGGGCCACGTGGACGGGGTCGGCACCGTCGTCCGGGTCGCGTCGAGGGAGGATGCCCGGCTCCTCGACCTCGAGGCGCCCCCCGAGGTAGCCCAGGTCTCGGTTCTCCTCGGCTCCATCACCGTGGACGGGGTGAGCCTCACGGTGAACGCCGTGCCGGCCCCCGGGACGATCCAGATCTCCCTGATTCCGTTTACTTTAGAGCACACGACCCTGGCCGACCGCCGGCCGGGCGACCGAGTGCATCTTGAGGGCGATACCATCGGGAAATACGTGAGGGCACTGCTAAAGCGTGAAGAGTGAAAAACGTCCATGACCACCTTCGGCACCATCGAGCAGGGGATTGAGGACCTGCGCAACGGCAAGATCGTCATCGTGGCCGACGACGAGGACCGCGAGAACGAGGGCGACCTCGTCTGTGCGGCGGAGCTGGTCACGCCCGAGACGATCAACTTCATGACCTTGCACGGCCGGGGCCTCATCTGCCTCGCCCTCACCGGCGAGCGGTGCGACCAGCTCGGCCTCCCTCAGATGACCTCGCGGAACGACGAAGAGCTGGCCACCGCGTTCACGGTGAGCATCGACGCCGGACGCCGCTTCGGGGTCACGACGGGGATCTCCGCCCGCGACCGGGCCAGCACGATCCACGTCGCGATCAACCCCGCCACCGTTCCCTCCGACCTCCGCCGCCCCGGCCACATTTTCCCTCTCAGGGCCCGCCCGGGTGGCGTGCTCCAGCGGGTGGGTCAGACCGAGGCGAGCGTGGACCTCGCGCGGCTGGCCGGGCTCGTCCCCGCCGGGGTCATCTGCGAGATCCTGAACCCCGATGGCTCGATGGCGCGGCGGCCCGAGCTTCACGAGATGGCCCAGCAGCACGGGCTCACCTTCGTCACCGTGGCGCAGCTCGTCGCCTACCGGCTCCGCACCGAGCAGCTGGTCCACCGGGTGGCCGAGGCGCGGGTGCCGACCGAGTACGGCGAGTTTCGGATGATCGGATATCAGAACGACGTGGATCGGGCCGAGCACGTCGCGCTGGTGTTCGGCGACATCGCCGGCCAGCCCAACGTGCTGGTGCGGATGCACTCGAAGTGCCTCACCGGCGACGTCTTCGGCTCCCAGCGCTGTGACTGCGGCTTCCAACTCCACCGCGCGATGGAGCTGATCGCGCAGGAAGGGCGAGGGGCGGTGGTGTATCTCGACCAGGAAGGCCGGGGCATAGGGCTGCTGAACAAGCTGCGGGCCTACGCGCTCCAGGATTCGGGGGCCGACACTGTGCAGGCGAACGAGCGCCTGGGCTTCGCGCCCGACCTCCGGAACTACGGCATCGGCGCCCAGATTCTCCGCGACCTGGGTCTGTCTTCGATCCGGGTCATGACCAACAATCCACGCAAGCTGGTCGGTCTCGAAGGGTACGGTCTGCAGATCGTCGAGCGGGTCCCGCTCCTCGCCGATCCCAACCGGGAGAACCGCGACTACCTCCAGGTCAAGCGCGACAAGCTCGGTCACCTCCTCTCCCACTGACGCCGTGCCCGACATCTCCTTCCGCCCCCGCCACCACGGGCGCGTGGCGATCCTGGTGAGCCGATACAACGAGCTGATCACCACGAAGCTCCTGGACGGGGCACTGGCCTGCTGTGCCGAGTTGGGAGTACCCCGGGAGGAGGTGGACGTCGTCTGGCTTCCGGGCGCGTTCGAGCTTCCGGCGGGCGCCGCGGCGGCGGCGGAGAGTGGCCGCTACACCTGTCTCGTGGCGCTGGGCGCCGTCATCCGGGGAGAGACCCCGCACTTCGAGTATGTGGCCGGCGCCGCCGCGAGCGGACTCACCGACGTCTCGTTGCG
>CAYPAE010000166.1:0-5495 GCA_964408595.1 uncultured Gemmatimonadaceae bacterium
GGCTGCCTCGGTGCCGGCGTGCCCGCCGCCGATCACGATGACGTCGTAGCGTTCCCGCATCCCTGAAATCTAGGGCGGAGGAGGGGAGCGCGGAACGCGGGTGGGGCAGTGGGGCAGCGGGGCAGCGGGGCAGCGGGGCAGCGGGGCAGCGGGGCAGCGGACCGGAACATACCTCATCCCGAACGGAACGAGGGACCTACTCCGGGCTGATAAACCCGGTGAAGTAGGTCCCTCCTTACGGATCAGGTGTTGTTGCGTACCAACCCAACAAGGAGCGCACTGCCCCGCTGCCCCGCTGCCCCGCCTGATACCACAACGCTACGACTCCACCTCCACGAGCCGTGTGATCCGCGCGACCTCGTGCCGCGGAATCACGAGATGCTTTCGCTCAGCGCGGATGCCGAATTTGGCGCTCCGCCGCACGTAGTCATCCTTCGACCCGCCGGCCGCAGCGTCGTGCACGCCCACGTCGAGCAGGTGCACGCCTGCCTCGTCCTCCGAGTCGAACCGGCCGACATAGGTCACCGCGCCCTCGGTCTCGACCACCACGGTGATCCCGTGCAGCTCGTGGTGCCCCGGGTGAAAGACGTGCCCGCTCAGACCGCCGCCCCGAAGTGCTTGTCGAACGCCTTGACCAGCTCGCCTGCGATCACCTGGGGACTCCGTCCCTCGATCTGGTGCCGGTGGACGAAGTGCACCACTTCGCCGTCGCGGAACAACGCCATGGACGGGCTGCTCGGCTGATAATCAGCGAAAAACTGGCGGGCCCGAGACGTCGCGTCGAGGTCCTGGCCCGCGAACACGGTCACCACCTGTTGCGGCAGCACCGCGTGCTCCAGCGCCAGCCGCAGCGCGGGCCGAGCGTTGCCGGCGGCGCAGCCACAGACCGAGTTCACGAACACCAGCATGGTGCCCTTCTGGTCGCCGAGCGCCGCATCCACGTCCGCGACAGTCGTGAGCTCCTTGGCGCCGAGGCGCACCATCTCTTCGCGCATCGGTGCGACGAGGGCGGGATTGTACGGCATTACTGATTACCTCACGATGTTAGGGTAGTTCCTTCGGCCCCATCCAGCGCGGCCTTCAGCGTGTGCCACGGCAGGCTCGCGCACTTCACCCGGGTCGGATAGCCCGATATTCCCGAGAACACGGCGAGCTTCCCCAAGGTTTCCGGGTCGGCCGATTCCGGCTTGCCGGTGACCAGGCGGTGGAATCGCTCGAACAGCTCCTCCGCCTCCCGCCGCGACTTGCCCTTCACCGCCGCGGTCATCAGCGAGGCCGACGCCCGCGAGATCGCGCAGCCGAGCCCCTGAAAGGTGACGTCGCTGATCACGTCGCCATCCAGCTTGAGCCAGACGATGAGCTGATCGCCGCAGAGCGGGTTGTTCCCTTCGGCCTGGCGGTCGGCGTCGTCCATGACCCGATAGTTCCGGGGGGAGCGGTTGTGCTCCAGGATGACGTTCTGGTAGAGCTCGGCGAGGCTCGACATCAGCCGAACACCTTCCGTGCCCGCTCGACCCCGCGCACCAGCACCTCGATCTCGTCCGGCGTGTTGTAGAAGGCGAACGACGCCCGGACGGTGGCCGGGATCCCGAACCGCTGCATCACCGGCTGCGCGCAGTGGTGTCCGGCCCGAACCGCCACCCCCTCGTCGTCCAGCACCGTCCCCACGTCGTGCGGGTGAATACCCTCGAGCACGAACGAGAGCACGCCGGCCTTCTCTCGAGCGGTGCCGATCAGCCGGACGCCCGGCAGCGCGCCGATCAGGTCGGTCGCCCGGGTGAGGAGCCCGCCTTCCCATTCCCCGATCGCTCCGAGACCCACCCCCTCCACGTAGTCGATCGCGGCCGCCAAGCCGATCACCTCGGCGATGGGGGGAGTGCCCGCCTCGAACCGCGCCGGCGGCGCGGCCCAGGTCGTGCGCTCGAGCGTGACCCGCTCGATCATGTCCCCGCCAGTCTGCCACGGCGGCATTTTATCGAGAATTGCCCCGCGGCCGTAGAGGACGCCGATGCCGGTCGGACCGAACAGCTTGTGTCCGGAGCAGGCGAAGAAGTCACAGCCGAGATCGGCGACATCGATCGCCAGGTGGGGCGCCGACTGCGCGCCGTCCACCAGCACCAATGCGCCGCGCGCTCGGGCCCGCGCCGTCAGCTCCCGAACCGGGTTCACCGTTCCGAGCGCGTTGGAGATATGACCCACCGCGAGCAGCCTGGTGCGATCGGTCAGGAGCCGGTCGAACGCGTCGAGGTCCAGCTCCCCTCGATCGGTGATCGGCACCGCGCGGAACCTGGCGCCGGTCTGCTCGCACACCAGTTGCCAGGGCACCAGGTTGGCGTGGTGCTCCATCGCGGTCACCAGCACCTCGTCGCCCGGCCGGAGGTTGCTCCGCCCCCAGCTCTGCGCCACGAGATTGATCGCCTCGGTCGTTCCTCTGGTGAAGACGATCTCCGAGGGAGAGCCGGCGCCGAGGAACCGCGCCACCTTCTCGCGTGCCGTGTCGTACGCCGCGCTGGCCCGCTCGCTCAGGTAGTGGAGGCCGCGATGGATGTTCGCGTTCTCGCTGGTGTAGAAGCGCGAGATCGCGTCGATCACCTGCCTGGGCTTCTGGCTGGTGGCGGCGTTGTCGAGATAGACGAGGGGCTTTCCCCCCCGCACGGTCGAGGCGAGGATCGGGAAATCGGTGCGGATCCGACCCACGTCCAGCGGGGCGGCGGGGCGGCGGGGCAGCGGGGCGGTAGGAACTCGGCGCGACAGCACCATGCCCGCTCTCTAGCCCTGCCCCGCTGGGTCGCCCCGCTGCCCCACCGCCGCGAGCCGCTCCAGCACCAGACGATCCAGCTCGTCCCTCACCGGTCCGAGCGCGACCTCCTGGATCACCTCCGCCGCGAAGGCGTAGGTGAGGAGCCGCTGGGCGGCGTCCTGGGGGACGCCCCGGCTTCTGGCGTAGAAGAGGGCGAGGTCGTCCAGCCGGCCCACGGTGGCGCCGTGGGTGCACCTCACGTCGTCGGCGAATATCTCCAGCTGAGGCTTGGTATTCACCTTGGCCGTGTCGCTGAGCAGCAGGTTCCGGTTGGTCTGCTTGGCGTCGGTCTTCTGCGCCTCGGGCCGCACGAACACCTTGCCGTTGAAGACCGCGCGCGACCGCCCGTCGAGCACGCCCTTGTAGACCTCCCAGCTCCGGCAGTTGGGCTGGTCGTGGAAAATGGCGGTGTGGTTGTCCACCACCTGGTCGCCCCGGGTGAGATAGAGACCGTACATGAGGGTCTCGATGTTCTCGTCGTTGAGGCGGACGTGCAGGTTGTGTCGCGCGAGAGCGCCACCCATCGCCATCGAGAAGGAGCGGTAGTGGCTGTCGCGCTGCTGGTCCACGTGGGTGAGGCCGATGTGATAGGCCCGCTCGCTCTCGCGCTGGATCCGGGTGTGCTCCAGCCACGAGCCGGCGGCCGCGGCTACCTCAGTCACGGGGTTGGTCCAGTAGGCCCGGTGCGGGGCGAGCGTGACGTAGCTCTCGATCACCACCGCGCGGGCGCCCCGCTCCACCACGATCAGGTTCCGCGGGTGGATCGCGGTGCCTTCGGCGTCCGGCGTCGTCACGTAGACGAAGTGCACCGGCCGGTCGAGGTCGAGGCCGGTGGGGACGTGCACCAGCCCGCCGTCGCGGAATCCGGCGGTGTTGAGCGCGGTGAAGGGGCTGCCCTCGATCGGCGCGTGGCGCGCCAGGTGCGCCTCGAGCACCGAACCGTCGCCGCGGAGCGCCTCGGCGAGACTCCCGACCCGGACGCCGCGCGGCAGCTCCATGACCCGCGACAGGGCCTCGCTGTAGGCCCCGTTCACGAAGACCACGGTGCTCCACTCGGGGTGGCCGAAGATGAACGGCGCCAGCCGGTCGGCGGAGAGCTTCGCCGCCACGCCCGGCGACGGGCGCCAGGTCGTCTGGGTGATCGGAGCGATCGGGGTGAAGCGCCACTCCTCGTCACGGCTGGCGGGAAACCCGACCGCGGCGAAGCGGTCGGCCGCGGCCCGGCGGAGCGGCTCCAGCCAATCCGGCCCGTCGGCGATCGCGGCGCCGGCTCGGATCTCGAGATCCTGCAGGACCGCCTCGCTCACGCCCCCGCTCCCGCAGCCGCGTCGGACGCGGCCTCTACCCACTCGTAGCCCTTGGCCTCGAGCTCGAGCGCCAGCTCCTTCCCGCCCGACATGGCGATGCGGCCGTTGGACAGGACGTGGACGAAGTCCGGCACGATGTAGTTGAGCAGCCGCTGGTAGTGGGTGACCACGACGAACGACCGGTCGGGGCTCCGGAGCGTGTTCACGCCTGCCGCCACGATCCGGAGCGCGTCGATGTCGAGCCCGGAGTCGGTCTCGTCCAGGATCGCGAGCTTCGGCTCCAGCACGGCAAGCTGGAGGATCTCGTTGCGCTTCTTCTCGCCGCCCGAGAACCCGGAGTTGACTGCCCGGCTCATGATCTCGGGTCCCCACTCGACCACCTTGAGCTTCTCCTCGAGCAGGTCGATGAAGTCCATCGAGTCGATCTCCTCCAGCCCCTTGGCCTTCCGGATCTCGTTGTACGCCGCGCGGAGGAAGTAGGCGTTGCTGACGCCGGGGATCTCGACCGGGTACTGGAAGGCCATGAAGACGCCCGCCTGGGCCCGCTCTTCGGGTTCCATGTCGAGGAGATCTTGTCCCTCGTAGATGACCGAGCCGCCGGTGACCTTGTAGGCTGGATGCCCAGCGATCACCTGTGCCAGCGTGCTCTTCCCCGAACCGTTGGGCCCCATGACGGCATGGACCTCGCCGGAGTTCACGGTGAGGTTGATGCCCCGCAAGATTTCCTTGTCGCCGGCCGAAGCCCGCAGATCCCTGATCTCCAGCACGTCTTCTTCCTCCGAAACGTTGGTTGTCGTCCTGAGCCCTTCGGCCGCGCTCAGGGCAGGCTGCGCGAAGGAGCCGGAACCCACCCGACAACGCCCCCTACCCGACGCTCCCCTC
Source organism: uncultured Gemmatimonadaceae bacterium (assembly GCA_964408595.1). GTDB lineage: Bacteria > Gemmatimonadota > Gemmatimonadetes > Gemmatimonadales > GWC2-71-9 > CAVVWJ01. The sequence continues at coordinate 4,990 of CAYPAE010000166.1, forward strand.
GAGGCTGATACCCAGCAGCTTCTGCGCTTCCACCGCGAACTCCATGGGGAGCTCCTTGAAGACTTCCTTGCAGAAGCCGTTCACGATCATCGAGATGGCGTTCTCGGTATTCAGGCCCCGCTGCTTCAGATAGAAGATCTGATCCTCGCCGATCTTCGAGGTCGAAGCCTCGTGCTCAACCGAAGCACTGGAGTTCTGTACATCGATGTAGGGAAAGGTGTGCGCCCCGCAGCGGTTTCCAATGAGCATCGAGTCGCACTGGGTGTAGTTACGCGCGCCGGCGGCCTTCGGCAGCACCTTGACCAGGCCGCGATAGCTATTCTGCCCTTGACCCGCCGAAATGCCCTTGGAGACGATGGTGCTGCGGGTGTTCTTCCCCAGGTGGATCATCTTGGTGCCGGTGTCGGCCTGCTGATGGTGATTGGTCAGCGCGACCGAGTAGAACTCGCCGATCGAGTGGTCGCCCAGCAGCACACAGGAGGGGTACTTCCACGTGATCGCCGAGC
>CAYPAE010000167.1:0-5489 GCA_964408595.1 uncultured Gemmatimonadaceae bacterium
ACCGTGCGCAGCAGCATCCTGCTGGTCTCGCGCTATCAGCAGCTCGAGGCGGAGGGCGCGAGCTTCGGACCCGAGTTGGTTCTGCAGGGTACCCGGGACCGGCTGCAGCCGATCCTGACCACGGTGCTCGCAATCGGGCTGGCCCTCACGCCCTTCATGCTGTTCGCCGGTGCTCCCGGCCGGGACGTCTTGGAGCCGATGGCCGTCGTGATTCTGGGCGGACTGCTCACCGCGACCTTGGTGAACTTGCTGATCGTGCCCGCCCTGTACCTCCGATTCGGGGAGAGCCGGGCACCTGAGCCGTCGCTCGCGCCGGCCGAACATCCGAACCTGGGTTGGACCTGAGCCTAACACGTTACATCAACAGGAGGTGCAGCATGCGGTCGATTGGTTTCTTGGTTCTGGTCCCGCTCGTCGCCGGTCTCCCGCTGGCGGCGTGCCACCAGCCGGCGGCGGACGCCGCGCAGGTTCACAGCAAGCCCGCTACGGTCGAGCCGGTCGAGGGAACGAGCCTCAGCCGGGTGCTGCTGTCGGCTCGGGCGGTCGAGCGGTTGGGCATCGAGATGACCGTGGTGCGTGACACGCAAATGACGTTCGTGCCCGCTTCCGTCTCGAGCACCGGCCCGGCGCAGTGGCGGGCCATCCCGTACGCCGCGGTGCTGTACGACCCGAACGGCGATACCTGGGCCTACACCAGTCCCGATTCGATGGTCTTTGTTCGCGCTCCGATCACCGTCGAGTACATCGACGGAGACGTGGCGGTGCTTTCCAGCGGTCCGCCGGTAGGCACGCGGATCGTGACCGTGGGAGTGGCCGAGCTGTTCGGCACCGAGTTCGGCGTCGGCCACTGATCCGCCGAGCATATCGCAGGACGGTGCTCTCGAACGGCTCGCCGAGAGCGGGCCGGTCGTGATCGCAGGAGCAGCCGAGCTGGTGAGCACCGAGCCAGGGGTTGGCCACTGACGTCGCCGGGAGGCGTCCACCAATGATGCGTCTGATCGTCGGCTCGAGCCTGAAGTTTCGATTCCTCGTCGTGGCCATCGCGACGGCGATGATGGTCTACGGTGTCGGCCGGTTGCGCGACACCCCGATTGACGTCTTCCCCGAGTTCGCGCCGCCGCGGGTGGAGATCCAGACGATGACCTGGGGCCTCTCCGCGGGCGAAACGGAGGCTTTGGTCACCGTGCCCCTGGAGCAGGCGCTCAACGGCGTCGAGGGACTCGACGTGATGCGCTCCAAGTCGGTACCCGACCTGTCGGCGATCGTCCTCATCTTCGAGCCCGGCACCGACCTCATGCGGGCCCGGCAGTTGGTGACCGAGCGGGTGGGGACGGTGGCGCAGTCGCTGCCGACCTGGGCCGCGCCGCCGTACATCATGCCGCCGCTGTCGTCCACCAGCCGGGTGATGAAGATCGGGCTCTCCTCGAAGACCGCGTCCCTGATCGACATGTCCATGACCTCCTACTGGAAGATCAGGGCGCGCCTGCTGCGGGTGCCCGGCGTGGCCAACGTGGCGATCTGGGGCGAGCGGCTGCGGATGCTGCAGGTGCAGGCCGAGCCGGACAAGATGCGCGCCCATCAGGTGTCGCTGGACCAGGTCATGGAGGCGACCGCGGATGCCCTGGACGCGGGGCTGCTGCGATTCTCCGACGGCGCGGTGATCGGCCACGGCGGGTTCATCGAGACCCCCAATCAGCGGCTCGGGATCCGGCACGTTCTCTCCATCGTCTCGCCCAGCGACCTCGGCCAGGTGCCGGTCGGGGTGCGCAACGGAAAGACGCTGCGCCTCAGTGACGTGGCCACGTTGGTCGAGGACCACCAGCCGCTCATCGGGGACGCCGTCATCAACGACGGTCCCGGACTCCTGCTCATCGTCGAGAAATTCCCCTGGGCCAACACCCTGGACGTGACCCTGGGGGTGGAGGAGGCGCTGGAGAAGATGCAGCCGGGGCTGCCCGGCATCGAGATCGACTCCGAGATCTTCCGGCCGGCCACCTTCATCGAGCTGGCGGTCCACAATCTCACCACCGCCTTGCTCATCGGCTGTCTGCTCGTCTTCCTGGTGCTCGCGGCCTTCCTCTTCGAGTGGCGCACCGCGATGATCAGTCTCATCGCCATCCCGCTCTCGCTGATGGCGGCGTTCCTGGTGCTCTATTGGCGGGATGCGACGGTCAACACCATGGTGCTGGCGGGCTTCGTGATCGCGGTCGGGGTGGTGGTCGACGATGCCATCATCGACGTCGAGAACATCGTGCGGCGGCTGCGGCAGCATCGCCTTGCGGGGAGCCCGAAGTCCACGGCGTGGGTCATTCTGGAGGCCTCCCTCGAGGTGCGGAGCGCGATCGTCTTCGCCACGCTGATCGACGTCGTCGCGCTGCTGCCGGTCTTCTTCATGGAAGGCCTGTCCGGCGCCTTCTTCCGTCCCCTCGCGATCTCCTACGCGCTGGCGGTCCTGGCCTCGATGCTGGTGGCCCTGACGGTGACGCCTGCCTTGGGACTGCTCCTCCTGTCCAACGCCCGAATCGAGCGGCGGACCTCCCCGTTGGTGGGGTGGCTCCAGCGCGGCTACGAGCGGATCCTGTCAGGGATCATAGCCCGACCCCGCCGGGCGTACGTCACGGTCGCGCTCATCGTGGCGGCCGGCGTGTGGGTGGTACCGAAGCTGGGGCAGTCGCTGCTGCCGTCGTTCAAGGAGCGGGACTTCCTGATGCACTGGCTCACCAAGCCCGGCACGTCCCATCCGGAGATGTACCGCATCACCAGGCAGGCCAGCACCGAGCTCAGGGCCATTCCGGGCGTCCGGAACTTCGGGGCCCACATCGGGCAGGCGTTCCTGGCGGACGAGGTGGTCGGTGTCGATTTCGGGGAGAACTGGATCAGCGTCGATCCCGCGGTCGATTACGACGCGACGCTCGATTCCATCCAACACGTCGTGGACGGCTATCCCGGGCTCTACCGCGACGTGCAGACCTATCTCAAGGAGCGGATCCGCGAGGTGCTGACGGGAGGGCACGAGGCCATCACGGTCCGGATCTTCGGCCCCGAGCTGGAGGTCCTCCGCAGCAAGGCGGCCGAGGTGAGAGACGCATTGACCGGGATCCCGGGGATCGTGGACCTCCACGTGGAGCTTCAGGTCGAGATACCCCAAGTGCAAGTCGAGGTGAACCTCGCCGCGGCCCACCGCTACGGCATCAAGCCGGGTGATGTTCGCCGGGCGGCGGCCACCCTGGTGGCGGGCGAGGAGGTCGGGGACATCTTCCGGGACGGCAAGGCGTTCGACGTGCAGGTCTGGAGTACGCCCAAGACCCGGCACGACCTCCAGGCCCTCCGCCAGCTGCTGATCGACCTCCCCGAGGGCGGGCATGTCCGTCTGGCGGATGTCGCCGAAATCCGCATGGTGCCCGCGCCGAACGTCATCAAACGGGAGAACAGCTCGCGCCGCATCGACGTCGGAGCCAATGTGAAGGGTCGCGATCTCGGCTCGGTGGTGCGCGACGTCGAGGCCCGCCTCGACCGGGTCCAATTCCCGCTCGGGTACCATCCGGAGGTGCTCGGAGAGTTCGCCGAGCGTCAGGCGGTGCAGAAGCGCATGCGGGGCTACGCGATCACCGCGGCCATCGGGGTGTTCCTGCTCCTGCTGGCGGCCTTCGGCGACTGGCGCCTGGCGACGTTCTCCTTCGTCACCCTGCCGTCCGCTCTGGTGGGCGGTGTCCTGGCCGCGTACCTGTCGGGAGGCGTCATCTCGCTGGGCTCCATTGTCGGGTTCTTCACCATCCTGGGGATCGCCGCGCGCAACGGCATCATGCTGATCAATCACTACCAGCATCTCCAGCGGTACGAGGGGGAGACCATGGGACCGGCGCTCATCCTGCGCGGCGCCCGCGAGCGGCTGTCGCCGATTCTGATGACGGCGCTCGCCACCGGTCTGGCCGTGGTGCCGCTGGTCGTCGCCGGCAGCATTCCCGGTCACGAGATCGAGCATCCCATGGCCGTCGTGATCCTGGGCGGTCTGGTCACGTCCACCCTGCTCAACCTGTTCATCGTCCCGGCGCTCTACATCCGCTTCGCGTCCGGGCGCCAACCGGTGGAGGTGTTGGCGTGATGAGCCGAAAGCTGTTCCGCTCGGGGGTGCTCCTGCTCTCGAGCGCGCTGGTCCCGCTGTGGCTGGCCTCGTGCGTCAGCGACAGCGGGCCCAGCGGACCCGTGTTCGGTTCAATCGCCATCACCACCGCCACGAGCGGTCCCGAGCCCGATCCCGACGGCTACAGCGTCAGCGTGGACGGCGGGGAGCCGCGGCCCATCCCGGCCAACGCCACATTGACCCTCGCCAATTTCACGCCGAAGACCTACAGCGTGCAGCTGAGCGGGGTCGCGGAGAACTGCGTGGCCCTGGACGGAACGACGCAGGCCGTCCCGGTCGAGGTGAACGTGATCGCCGAGGTGACATTCGAGCTCAACTGCAGTAATGAGCCGCTCCCCGAGCCTCCTGCGGCCCGGCTGACGATCACCGATGAGGGGGGCGAGAGCGTGACCGAAGGGGGAGAGCTGACAGTCGTCGTGCAGGCCGGCGGTTTCGCGACTATCACCTTCGATGCCTCGCGGAGCGAGCCGGGCGCCGGGTCGGCGATCACGGCCTACGAGTGGCAGAGCAATGGGACGCCGCTCAGTACCCTCCAGACGTTTGATTCCGCGCTGGATGAGGGGGAGTACCTCATCACCCTGAAGGTCACCAACAGCGCCGGCCTGAGCCAGACGGCGAGCGCTACCATCATCGTCACGGAGTAGCGAATGCCGACGAGCCGACAGACGGCGACCGGGTGCAGCGGGCCGGTCGTAAGAGGCAGCCTTGTCCTCCCGGTACTCCTCAGCGTCCTCTGGGTCGATGGGGGGCACGCGCAAGACCCGGGTAAGGTCCGGTTCGGCGGCGACTTCCGGGCCCGCTACGAGTACACCAGCGAGGGGAATGGCGCTCCTTCCACCGGCAAAGAGGTTGTCCGGCTTCGGGCCGGCATCACCTACCCACTCAATGATTGGATCATGGTCCGCGCCCGGGGCGCCACCGGTTCGCCGGGCGATCCCAACTCCACCGACATCACTCTGGGGCAGTTCGTCGATGATCTGGCGTTCAGCCTGGACCTCGCGTCGGTCGAGCTGACCCGGCCGCACTGGGCGCTCTACGGCGGGAAGTTCACCAATCCCTTTCTCACGACCGAGCTGGTGTGGGACGGCGACGTCAACCCGGGAGGTGTGGGTGGCCGCCTGACGCTGGGGAGCCAGGAGTCGGTCACCGGTAGCCTCACCGCACTCTACTTCGTGATCGACCAGCAGGCCAATGACTTGAGCAGCGACATGGGGGGCGGGCAGCTCGGGGTGAGCGCCAAGGCCGGCAAGGAGTGGAAGTTCACGGCCGCGGGCGCCTACTACGATTTCCGGATCCGGAGTCTCACCGCCACCGACGCGGGCGACATCCGGACCAACCGCCTCGCTCC
>CAYPAE010000168.1:0-5481 GCA_964408595.1 uncultured Gemmatimonadaceae bacterium
GAAAGATGAAGCGAGCCGCCACCGCCGCGAGCACGAATCCGGAGAGACCCAGGTTCAGGAACGAGATCACGATGACGAGGGTGAAGGGGATCCGCTCGCCCGAGTGAATGGGCAGCGACTTGATGTTGAAGATGTAGATCAGGAGCAGCACGGCGAGCAGGATGAGCTGGCTCCACTGGGTGTTGTCCCGGAAGAAGAGCCGCAGGTCCTTGAAGATGAACTCCCGCTTGGCCGCGGGGACGCTCTTGAGCACCGCAGCCAGCGGGCCCCGGAGCGGCCGGCGCACTCTCCGCTCGGCGCCCTCTTGCGCCTTGGAGAACCCCGAGTGGAAGAGCCGGTGATGCACCAGCCCGCCGACGGTCAACGCCGCCAGCGCCGCCCCCCAGAGCATCACGACCGGCCACGGGTCCGCCACCCGAAGCAGCCAGTTCATGATCATCTCTGAGGTCCATTCGCTCGGCAGCAGCGGGTTGGTCGGGGTGCGGAGCTCGGCGAGGTAGTCCACGAAGTTGCGGAACCCCTCCGGTCGGGCGAGCAGCTCCGGCCGCATGAACCGAAGCAGGATCACCGCCGTCACCAGCGCGCCCAGACCGATCAGACCGAGCAGCTCACGGGTGCGTCGGGCCGGGAAGACGTTCACCAGCAGCACGGTGAAGATCGTGCCCAGGACCGCCGGCAGCACCAGGAACGGAGCGAACGCCGCGAACGCCACCAGCGGAAACAGAGGTCCTCCTGAATACACGATCCCGTACGCCGTGAAGATCGGGAGCGCCACCAGCGCCACCATCCAGGAGGAGTGCACCACCGTCTCGCCCAGCTTGGCGAGGTACAGCCGGAGCCAGCTCACCGGTGCCGCCACCAGGAGATCGAGATCCTTGGCCAGGAAGTAGGTCGAGAGTGCGGTGATGACGTTGGAGAGCAGCAGAATCGAGTGGAAGGCGAGGAGGATGATGCCGAGCACCTTGCCGGCCAGCAGGTCCCCGATGTCCGCCACCTGGTGGATGTAGCTGAGCACCCGGAAGGCGATCCCGAAGATCGCCGCCCAGAACAGGCCGCCGGCGATCACGAAGAGCACCAGCTTGGCCCACGACCCGCTCCGCTCCTGCCGGAGCCGGGCGAGCACGCCCCGCCGCTTGGGCGTGAGCAGGGTCCAGACGCCGGGTTGTGACCGCTCGGCTTCCACGTCAGCGCTCGAGCACGGTACCGAGCTGAGGCGCGCGGTGGCCGCCGGTGAGCTTGAGGAAGAGATCCTCCAGGCTCATGTCGCCCGACTCGGTCTGCTGCCGCAGCTCGGCCATCGTGCCGTTTGCCGCGATCTTCCCCTTGTACACGATCGCGATCCGGTCACACATCACCTCGGCGACCTCGAGGGTGTGGGTGCTCATGAGTACGGTGCCGCCCCGATCCACGAACTGCCGGAAGAGATCCTTGAGCAGCCGCGCGCTCTTCGGGTCGAGCCCCACCATCGGCTCGTCCACGATGATCAGCTCGGGGCGGTGCACCAGGGCGCCGCAGATGATGAGCTTCTGCCGCATCCCGTGGCTGTAGGTCTCGGTCAATTCGTGCTTCCAGGTGGAGAGATCGAAGATCTGGAGCAGCTCGTCGATCCGGCGCTCGACCCGGGCGCCGTCCTGGCCGTAGAGCGCGGCGGCGAAGCGCAGGAACTCGCCGCCGGTGAGCTTGTCGTAGACGAATGGGCGGTCGGGGATGAAACCGATGCGGGACTTGGCCTCGAGCGGACGGACCAGCATGTCTACCCCGCCGACGAAGACCGATCCGCTGGTGGGCCGCAGGATCCCGGCGATCATCCGCATGGTGGTGGTCTTGCCGGCGCCGTTCGGTCCCAGCAGTCCGAAGAGCTCACCCCGGGGCACGTCGAGGGAGATCCCGTCCACCGCGGTAAACTTTCCGTAACGCTTCGTCAGGTCCGTCAACCGGATCACGCCGTCCTCCGTACGATGGCCTCCACCGCGTCCCGATCCTCCTGTCGCTCCACCACGATACAGAGCTCGGCCGGGTTGCCCGCGGCGCCGGGCCGCGGGAAGGTCTCCACCAGCAGGGTTGCGGACTCCTCCAGACTGAGCTGTCCGCCGTCCGCGCCCACCAGCGGCGCCGCGATCCGGCCGAGGCCCCACGCCCCCGCGCGCTCCCACGCGGAGACCAGCGCCCGCCGTACCGTGGTCCGCGCCACTGGCGAGGCCGAATCACGGATGACCACATGGATCACGAATGGTGCCACGAGATCGCCGCCGCCGGCCACCACCGCCGCCCCCGCCTCCAGCGGCGAGCTCACCCGGTGCTGGTCGGCGAACCGCTGTCCCGCGAGTTCATCCAGCCGCGCCGCGGCCGCCGCCAGCGGCTCGAGCGACTCCCCGGCCGGCCGCAGCACGGCGTCCACCCGGAGCGATGCGAGATCGTCCACGACCACGGTGATCACAAGTCTTGCAGCTCTCTGCTCCGCTGATACATCTCGCGCGCCTCTTCCGGCCGCCCCAGCCGGTCGAGTACCCGTCCACGCAGGTGGTACACCTTGCCATCCCGTGGCGTAGCCTCGAGCGCGCGATCCAGCACCGCGTTCGCCCCCGCGAGGTCGCCCATGAGGTTGAGCGCCTCCGCCAGGTAATAGAGGACGCGGCCGTTTTCCGGCTGATACTCCAGCGACTTGGCGAAGTGCGTGGCGGCCTCCGGCGCGAGCCCCTTCCGCCAGAAGAGCTGGCCCAGCTCGAAGTGTGCCGGCCCATGGGAGGGGTGCAATCGCAGAACGCCGCGCAGGTCGGATTCGGCCTCCCGGTAGCGGCGTAGCCGGCCCAGCAGGGTGCCTCGAAGCAGGAGGAACTCGGTCTGATCCGGCGTCCACCTGAGACCGATCGACAGCGTCTTCACCGCGTCCTCCAGCTCCTCGCTCCGCTCGAGCAGGCGGGCCAGGTGAAGACACGCCTCCACGTGCTCCGGGCTCGCCGAGAGCAGCTCGCGGTAGAGGGCCGCGGCCTGATCCGGGGAGGCGGCGGCAGCGGCATCGGCCCGCTCGAGGAGCAGGCCGGCGGCGGCCCCAGCGCGCTCGTCGGGGGATGTGGTCATGAGGGCAGGTGTATGGTAGAGGCAGGCCCGCGAAACTGGAACCCGTTGACCCCCGGCGCGGCCTTCGGGTACCTTTCGGGGCTATGGCTCAGGATCACTTGGTGGTGCGGGGCGCCCGCGAGCACAACCTCAAGAACATCTCCGTCGCCATTCCCCGCAACCGGCTCACCGTCATCACCGGCCTGTCCGGCTCGGGGAAGTCTTCGCTCGCCTTCGATACGATCTACGCCGAGGGCCAGCGGCGCTACGTCGAGTCGCTGTCGGCCTACGCCCGGCAGTTCCTCGGGTTGATGGAAAAGCCGGACGTGGACGCGATCGAAGGACTCTCGCCCGCCATCTCGATCGAGCAGAAGACCACCGGCCAGAACCCGCGCTCCACCGTGGGCACCGTTACCGAGATCTACGACTACCTGCGGCTCCTGTGGGCCCGCGCCGGCGTGCCCCACTGCCCCAACGACGGCACGCCGGTCACCCGGCAGAGCGCCGCGCAGATCACCGAGGCCGTCCTGGGCTGGCCCGAGGAGACCCGGATCGAAATCCTCGCGCCCATGGTCCGTGGTCGCAAAGGGGAGTTCCGCGAGCTGTTCGAGGACGTCCGCAAGCGCGGCTTCGTGCGCGTGCGGGTGGACGGGAAGACCTACGACCTCGGGGAAGTCCCCGTCCTCAACCGTCGCCAGAACCACGACATCGCGGTCGTCGTGGACCGGCTCGTCGTTCGGGTGGCGGATCGCGGGCGGCTCAACGACTCGATCGAGACGGCGCTGAAGACGGCGGACGGGCTGGTGGAAATCGTCAGGCACGACGAGGTGGCGGAACGTCGGAACGTCGTGTTCTCCGAACGCTTCGCCTGCCCGGTGTGCGGGCTCTCGCTGCCCGAGCTGGAGCCGCGCCAGTTCTCCTTCAATTCGCCGTTCGGGGCCTGCCCCGACTGCCACGGCGTGGGCACGCGTCGCGAGGTGAACGCCGAGCTGATCCTCGGCGACCCCAGCATCTCGATCCTCGAGGGCGTGATCCTGCCCTGGGGCGAGCCGTCCGGCTACCTGCGGAAGGTGGTGCTCCCGACTCTCGGCAAGGCGTTCAAGTTCGACCTCAACGCGCCTTGGGCCGAGCACAGCGAGTCGGCGAAGCAGGCGCTGCTCCACGGGGTGTCCGGCCGGTTCAAGTTCCAGACGGAGGGCGCTCGCGGGCGCGGCGAGTACGAGAGCGAGTGGGAGGGCGTGCTCCGGAACGTGGAGCGCCGCTATCGCGAGTCCACCAGCGATGCGGTGCGGGCCACGCTCGAGGAGTTCATGATCGAGCAGCCGTGTCAGACCTGCGGCGGCAAGCGGCTCAAGGCCGAGAGCCTGGCCGTGCTGGTCAGCGGGCGGAGTATCGGCGACGTAGTGCAGCTGCCGGTTGAGCGGGCCCTGGAGTTCTTCGAGGGTGTGCCGCTCCGGTCCAACGGCCGGCAGGGACTCGATCCCGAGATCGCGGGTCCGATCCTCAAGGAGGTCGGCGACCGCCTCCGGTTTCTGCGAGACGTCGGGCTCGACTACCTGACCCTGGGACGCGGCGCCACGTCGCTCTCGGGGGGTGAGACCCAGCGGATCCGCCTCGCCACCCAGATCGGTTCACGGCTGGTCGGGGTCCTCTACATCCTGGACGAGCCGAGCGTCGGGCTGCACCAGCGCGACAACGAGCGGCTGCTCGGCACACTGCGGGGTCTCCGCGACCTCGGCAACACCGTCATCGTGGTGGAGCATGACGCCGACACCATTCGGGCCTCCGACCACGTGATCGACCTCGGACCTCGCGCGGGCCGGTTCGGCGGCGAGGTGGTCGCCGAAGGCACCGTGGAGGACATCCGGAAGCATCCGACGTCGCTCACCGGGCGCTATCTCCGCTCCGAGCTGCGGGTCCCGGTGCCGCCCGGCCGCCGCCAGGCGGCGCGCGGGCACCGGCTGCGGGTGGTCGGCGCGCGGGCCAACAACCTCCAGAACCTCACGGTGGACGTTCCGCTCGGGCTGTTCGTGGCGATCACCGGGGTGTCCGGCTCGGGCAAGTCCACCCTGGTGACCGACATCCTCTATCACTCGCTCGCGCGGCATTTCTATCGCGCCAAGGTGATCCCGGGTGCCCACACCCGGATCGAGGGGCTCGACCGGATCGACAAGGTCATCGACATCGATCAGAGCCCGATCGGCCGCACGCCCCGCTCGAACCCGGCGACCTACACTGGCCTCTTCACCCCGATCCGGGAGCTGTTCACCCAGCTGCCCGACGCGAAGCTCCGCGGCTATGGTCCCGGGCGCTTTTCCTTCAACGTGAAAGGCGGCCGCTGCGAGGCGTGCCAGGGTGACGGGCTGGTGAAGATCGAGATGCACTTCCTGCCCGACGTCTACGTGCCGTGCGAGGTGTGCAAGG
>CAYPAE010000169.1:0-2428 GCA_964408595.1 uncultured Gemmatimonadaceae bacterium
TCGCAGTTCTCCAGCACCGCCGGATGCACCATCCCGCAACCGAGAATCTCCATCCACCCCGTCCCCTTGCACGCCGGGCAGCCGCTCCCGTGGCAGAGCTGGCACTCGACATCCATCTCCGCCGAGGGCTCGGTGAAAGGGAAGAACGAGGGCCGGAAGCGCGTCTTCGTCGCCGGGTCGAAGAACCGGTGCGCGAAATGGATCAGCGTCGCCTTGAGGTCCACGAACGAGATCCCCTCGTCCACCGCGAGGCCCTCGATCTGGGAGAACGCCGGCGAGTGCGACGGGTCGAAGGCGTCGTGGCGGTAGACCATTCCCGGAATCACCACCCGCACCGGCGGCCGCGACTCCATCAGCGTCCGGATCTGCACCGGCGAGGTGTGCGTCCGGAGCAGGAGCCGCCCGGCTGGCTCGCCCTCGGCCGGCGGCGCGTCGAGGTAGAGGGTGTCGTGCATGTCCATCGCCGGATGGTCGGCGGGGAAGTTGAGCGCGAGGAAGTTGTACCACTCGGTCTCCACCTCCGGCCCCAGGGCGACGGTGAAGCCGATTCCCCGGAAGATGCCCACGATCTCATCCACCACCTTCGTCACCGGGTGCTCCGCTCCGACCCAGCGCCGCCGGCCCGGCATGGTGAGATCGACCCCGGCCTGCTCCCGCTGCTTCCGCTCGGCGTCGAGCGTCTCGCGCCGCGCGGCGAACGCGGTCTCGAACTGCGCCTTGAGCCGGTTCACCGCCGCGCCGAACCGCTTCCGCTCCTCGGCCGGCAGCGTCGCGACACGCTTGAGCGCCGCGGTGAGCGAGCCGCTCTTTCGCCCGAGGATCGCGATCTCCTCGGCCTCGAGCTCGGCCGGCCCCAGCGTGGGCGCCGCCTCGAGCCGGGGCAGGAGTGCGTCGAGGTCAGGATAGCCGGTGGACACGAATGCGGAGCTCGATGACACGGGTGACCTATGCGTCAGTGGGGCCGCCCGCCGAGCGCGAACGGCCCCACGGGGCAGCAACGGGGTACAAGCCCTGCGCCCAGCGCAGGACTACTGATGGCTCTTCGCGACCTCGGCGAGCTTGCCGAAGGCCTCGGCGTCGCGGACCGCGAGATCGGCCAGGATCTTCCGGTTGATCTCGACTCCACCCTTCTTGAGGCCGGCGACGAGCCGGCTATAGCTCAGGCCGTGGATCCGGGCCGCGGCGTTGATCCGGGTGATCCAGAGCGCGCGGAACTCGGATTTCTTCTTCCGCCGGTCGCGGTACGCGTACCGCATCCCGCGCTCGACGGTCTCCTTGGCCGCCTTGTACAGCTTGCTCCGGCCGCCCCGGGCACCCTTGGCGGCCTGCATGATCTTCTTCTTCCGGGCGTGGTGGGCGACACCACTCTTCACTCGGGGCATGGTTCGCTCCTTACGCCTGGAGGAGACGGCTGACGCGCGGGTAGTCGGCCGAGCTCACGAGGTCGGCCTTCTTCAGCCGATTCTTCCGCTTGCGCGTCTTCTTGGTCAGGATGTGGGTGTGATTGGCGTGCCACCGCTTCAGCTTCCCTGTGCCGGTCCGCTTGAACCGCTTCATGGCGGCGCGCTTGGTCTTCTGCTTGGGCATATCGCTGATCCTTTACTTACTTGGGCGCTATCACCATGGTCATGTTGCGGCCTTCCAGCTTCGCCTCGGCTTCGATCTTGCCGATGTCGGCGAGGCTCGCGGCCACCCGGTCGAGCACGGCCTTCCCCAGCTCGAGGTGCGCGATCTGACGGCCCCGGTACATCATCGTGACCTTGACCTTGTTCCCGTCGCCCAGGAACTCGCGGGCGTGCCGGGTCTTGAAGTCGAAGTCGTGGTCGTCGATTCCGGGCCGGTACTTCACTTCCTTCAGCTGGATGATGTGCTGCTTCTTCTTCGCCGCCCGCGCCGCCTTGGCCTCTTCGAACTTGAACTTCCCGTAGTCCATGATCTTGACGACGGGGGGTCGGGCCGTCGGTGCCACTTCCACGAGGTCCAGCCCGCGATCCTGGGCGGCGGCCAACGCCTCCTCAACGGGTAGGACGCCGAGTTGCTCACCTTCGGGACCGATGACCCGCACCGGACTGATGCGAATCATTCGATTGACGCGGGTTCTCTTTTCGCGCTCGTTCGTGGACAGTGGGCGTACCTCCGACGAAAAAAGAAAAACGGGCACCCCTGAAAGACCTCGGGTGCCCGCCACGCCCAGCGCCGCCACCGGCACAGCGCCGGCCCATCGGCTGGGAAGCCAGGACCCGGTTGCACTGCGGCTCCAGGCCGGCAGGCTCAGGGTGGGGGAGTTTCCTCCCCACTTGACGAACCGGGCAAGCTAGTGGGGAAGTCGGTGCGAGTCAACGGATCGCGAGGGGCACCGGAGGTTGTCACCCTGAGCGCAGCGAAGGGGCCAGAAGCGGGGTCACGGCCCCTTCGCTGCGCTCAGGGT
>CAYPAE010000169.1:2438-5457 GCA_964408595.1 uncultured Gemmatimonadaceae bacterium
ACCCTTGGTGACGCCTGGTGGAGCACCCGGGGCAGCACCCGGTGTGGCCCCCACGCCCGGTGCCGCCACCACATCCATCAACACCAGGTCCTTCCCCTCCATCGCCGGCGTCCCGATCGCGGTCCTCGGGTCGTGCCCGAAGACGATCCGCCACCCTTCCCGCACCGCCTCCGCCAGGAAGGCGCGTTTGCTCTCCAGCGTCCGGAGCGGCTCCAGGTCGTATCCCATGATCCAGGGCAAGGGCAGATGCGCCGTGGTGGGGATCAGGTCCGCCACGAACGCCGCCGTCTCGCCACCGTCCCGCAGCAGCACGATCTGATGGAAGGGGACGTGACCGGGGGCCAGCCGGACGGAGAGCCCCGGCAGCACTTCCCCATCGCCCTCGAGCAGGCGCCACCGGCCCGCCGCCGCGATCGGCTCGAAGTTGTGCGGCAGGTAGCTGGCCCGGGTCCGCTCGTTGACTCGGCGGGCAAACTCCAGCTCACCTTTCTGCACCACATAGGTGGCATTGGGGAACGAGGGCCGGACGTGACGGCGGGGATCGTCCTCCAGCTCCGGGTCGAGCGTGGTGTTCCCGCCGGCGTGGTCGAAGTGCAGATGGGTGTTGATCACCCACCGGACGTCTCGGGGCAGGAAGCCGGAGACGGCGAGGGCGTCCTCGAGCTGCGTGGCGCCCTCGAGACCTTGGTTCTCGACGCCGTAGATGTCGAGGAACTTGGCGTCCTCCTTGTTCCCCAGGGCGGTGTCGATGAGGACCAGGCCGTCGGGATGCTCGACCAGAAGGCACCGCATGGCGAGCGGGATCCGGCGGCGCTCGTCGTGCTGGACCCGCTTGCTCCACAGCGGATAGGGCACCACGCCGAACATCGCCCCGCCGTCGAGGCGTTGGGTTCCGCCCTCCAGGGTGTGGCACTTGAACCCGCCCACCTGGAAGGCGCGCGAGAGCGTCATGACAGTGCCTCCGGAGCGGAGTCGGCGAGCGGCTCAGTGGGCATGGCCAGCCGTCGGCGGGGCCTTCGGGGCGCGCGCCGGGTCTCGATGGCGGCGAGGTCCTGAAGTGTCCGGGCTCCTTCCTCTCGCGCCAAGGTGAGCAGCCGGTCGAGCAGCTCCGCCGTGACCAGCGCGTCACCCGCGGCGCGGTGGCGAGAGGCGTTGGCGAAGCCGAACCAGGTCGTGAGGCTGTCCAGCCCGCAGGAGCGGATTCCCTTCACCAGCCGCCGGGCCAGACGCACGGTACAAAGCCGGGGGCCGTCGAGGGCGAGGTCCCGCGCCCGGCGCACCTCGGCGCTCACGAAGGTCCAGTCGAACCTCGCGTTGTGGGCGACGAAGACCCGCCCGGCGAGCGCTTCGAGTACCCCGTCGGAGACCTGGGCGAAGGAGGGCGCCTCCCGCACCATGTCGTTGGTGATGTTGGTGATCGCGCAGATCGCCGGAGGGATCGGCCGCCCCGGGTTGACCAGCGACTCGAACACCACCTCGCGTCGTCCGCCGCAGACGACGACTACGGCGATCTCGGTGATGCGGTCGCTCCCGGTCGCGCGCATGCCGGTCGTCTCCACATCCACCACCGCGAAGGCGCACTCCTCCAGCAGTGGCGAGCCCTGCACCTCGGGGACCAGCCCCCAGCGCCCGTCGGCGAGGCGGCGGATCCGCGGATCGGAACCCAGCAGGGCGACCGCGATCCGGTCGCAGATCAGGAGCGGCGCCTCGCTCAGGCCGAGGACGTCGCGGCAGAGCATCGAGGAGGGCTGGGGACCGGTTCGAAGCACCCCGTGAACCCGCTCGACCAGGGTGCTGCTGGGATGGGCGGCGAGGCCGGTCACGGCGCCGCCCGCCGGAGCGGGAGGGACATGCAGCGTGGGCCGCCGCCGCCCCGGGCCAGCTCCGACCCTTCGACGGTGATCACCGTGCGGTGCTTGGCCTCGTGCCAGTCGTCGAACGCCAGGAAGTTGACCGCGGGAACCAGGCGGAAGCCCGCCCGCTCCAGCTCGCAGAGCGTGGCGTCGTTGCGGCGGTAGCTCACGATCGTGCCCGGCCGCACCGCCAGAAAGTTGCAGGCCGAGCTCCATTGCTCGCGCTCCTGGCGGGTGCGGTTGTTGCCCCCGGCGAAGATCGGCTCCAGCGGCAGGCCCAGCTCCTTGGCGGCCGAAAAGAAGTTGGGCATTTCCCGCACCCCATCCATCCCCTTCCTTCGATGCAGCACGGCGAGCCGCTCGGCCCCGACGAAGTACGGCGGGTAGACCACGCACAGCTCGTGATCAACATGACTGAAGATCATGTCCAGATGGATCGCGGTCGGGGCCCTGGGCATCACCACCACCAGGACGTCCGTCGCGAGCCCCCGCTCGAAGGCGACGTCGCAGAGCCGGTCGAGCGCCTCGGTCGAGGTGCGCTCGCTGAACCCCAACACGAGAAGATCGTGGCGGAGGTAGTGGACATCCCCGCCCTCCAACGTGTAGTTGCTCCGCTTCTCCTCCGACCCGTCGTAGAGCAGGCCGGCGTTGGCCAGCTCGGGGTGGAAGAGGAAGAGCGACTTGATCAGCAGCTCCTCGGTCCACCGCACCCCGTACCGCATCGAGCCGACCACCGCGTGCCGGCCGATCACCATCCCGATGTCCCGGGGGAAGAACAGATTGGGCAGCGGCGGGAAGGCGAATCCCTCCTCGTTGAGCGCGGTCGTGATCGGGCCGCTCTCCTCCCGGGTGCCCTGGATCAGCATCTCCACGATCTGCGCGGCGGGCATGGTGCCGAGCTGGAGGGCGAGGTCGTCGGAGGGGACGACGTCCATCGTCTTGCTGATCAGGAAGTCGCGCGCTTCGGGCTCCGCGAGGATCTCGGCGAGCAGCTCGCGGACCTGGTGCACCTTGGCGAACCGCTTCAGCACCGAGACGAACTGGCGGTGCTCCCGCTGGGCGATCTCCAGGTCGATGATGTCGTCGTAGAGAAAATCCTCCCGGTTCCCGGGCGTGACGGCTTCCAGCTCGGGGCCGGGGGTGTGGACCAGCGCGGTCTCGAGGGG
>CAYPAE010000170.1:0-1351 GCA_964408595.1 uncultured Gemmatimonadaceae bacterium
GTTCAGCTCGCGGAGATCCGCCCGGTAGGTCAGGTCCACGGCATTGAACCAGTCGACCCGCTCATTGGCCACGTCCTCACCGAGGACATCATAGAAGCGCTTGGACAGCCTGGCGGTCACCGGCACGCAATGCTCCACGGCAGGAGTCGGTGACAGTCTAAGGATACCCTCGGCGCGGCGCGGTATCAATTTCCTGCGCGTACTGCACCAGATGAGACAGAAGGTTCACCAGCCGCATCTCCTCCACCGGCCGGTTGGAGTGCTCCCCGTATTTCGGACCACCGGATCTGGGACCAAGCTAGGGAGCGCCAGAACGGAGGCGTCCCGATGCGGCAGATGGTCCCTTTCGTTGCACTCATTCACGCTTGACGATCCGCGTACCGGGCCGTAGCGTATTGCCCAAGGACCGCACCCCGCTCCCCGGATGACCGCGAACTCGCTGCCATCACCGCCGCCACCCCACCGCGACCGTCCCGGAGCCCATCCTCAAGGAGGAGGATCCTCCCATGCAAGTCCACGAGCATTTCGAGAATTGGGACAACTACGCCAACAAGTGCTCCGTCTGCCTCCATGCGGTGGACGGCAAGGGCATCATCCTCTGGGCCAACGACACCGAATTCAAGGCGATGGGATACAAGCCGGAGGAGTACATCGGGAAATTCATCGGCGACTTTCACCTGGACGAGCCGGTCGTCAACGACATCCTCGGACGGCTGACCCGGGACGAGACCGTCAACGCCTACCCGGCGCGGCTCCGGGCCAGCGACGGCTCGACCAAGTACGTGATGATCAACTCGAACGTCTACCACGAGAAGGACGGCACGTTCGGGCACACCCGCTGCTTCACCACCGAGATCGGCGAGAAGGCCTGGAAGGCGATGAAGCAGGCGAGCTGACCGCAGCTTGTCACCCTGAGCGGTTCCTGATACTCAGGGAGACGACGCCGACGGATCGGAACGAGCTGATCGTGGTGCGGAACTGGGTGGAGGAGATGAAGGCGCGGGCGGGGCGGTAAGTCGGGCTGGAGGATCCTTTGAGGATCAATGATCGCGCAAGGCGATCAGCAGGCCGGCGATGCCGAGGAGGGTGGTGACCCAGAAGCCGAACATCCAGCGCAGCAATTCCGTGCGGACCTGTTGCAGCTCGGTGCGAAAGTCGACCCGCAATCCGGCCATCTCCGTTCGCAGCTCGGCGGGCGGGCCGCAAACGTGGTGGCCTCGGGCGCCTCTAGCCTCACTGACCGCGCAGCGCGATCAGCAGGCCGGCGATGCCGAGCAGGGTGCTGACCCAGAACCCGAACATCCAGCGCACCAACTCGGTGCGCACCTGCTGGAGCCCCGTGCGGAACTCG
>CAYPAE010000170.1:1361-5455 GCA_964408595.1 uncultured Gemmatimonadaceae bacterium
GGCGCTGCTCCAGCTTGGCGTCGAAGCGCGCGAAGTTGAGCTCGTTCAGCTCGCGGAGATCCGCCCGGTAGGTCAAGTCCACGGCGTTGAACCAGTCGACCAGCTCATTGGCTACATCCTCGCCCAGAACGTCGTAAAAGCGCTTGGACAGCCTTGCGGTCACCGGCACGGAATGCTCCAGGGCAGAGGTCGGTGACACTCTAACGATACGCTCGGCGCGGCCCGGTATCAAATCCCAGCCGGCGGTGCTCGGGCACTGCGAGCGGGCGGTGAACCAAGGGCTCACGCGACTTAGCGGGAGGTCCGCCCTCCATCCTCCGCAGGTAGGGCGGCGAGAGTCCGGGACCGCGGGGGTCGGGAAGGTACGGGAGACTGCGGCCGCCGACGTGAGCCCGGACGGCAAGCGGTTCCTGATGCTGAGGGAGACGACGCCGACGGACCGGAACGAGCTGATCGTGGTGCAGAACTGGGTGGAGGAGATGAAGGCGCGGGGGAAGCCCTAGCGCTCTTGACGCCCGCTGTGCCGTATCCTACCGTAGTCACTCGCACGGATTGACTCCGCGCCCGGCGACCGCCGGCGCTGGCAGGCCACGCGTCCGGCCGCCGACCCCGCGCAGCACCCCGCGATCGTCGAGGTACCCTCCCGTTCCACGCTCGCGCCAGCGAGACCTGCCGGCTGTCGGAGACCCATCATGGCCGCACCTGCCCTCGGTACCAGAATCGTGAGGGGCGCCTGCCCCCAGGACTGCCCCGATACCTGCGCCTTCCTCTATCACGTCGAGAACGGCAAGCTGGTCGACGTGACCGGCGACCCCGATCACCCGATGACCCGCGGCGGGCTTTGCGTCAAGCTCAACAACTACGCGGAGCATCACTACAACCCCGACCGGCTGCTGCACCCGCTCAGGCGCGCGGGCCCCAGGGGAAGCGGACGGTACGAGAAGATCACCTACGACGAGGCACTCGCCGAGATCAAGCGCCGCTGGACCGACATCATCGACCAGTACGGCCCGCAGGCGATCATGAACCACTGCTACCTGGGCAACCAGGGCACCCTCAACGGCCTCACCAGCGGCGACGCCTTCTTCAACCGGCTCGGCGCCACCATCGGCGAGAAGTGCTACTGCGAGTCGGGCTCCTCCACCGCCTGGATCATGACCGTGGGCCCGACCGGCGGGCTCGACGTGGAGAGCCTCACCCACTCGAAGTACATCATCGTGTGGGGCATGAACATGATCAGCACGAACCTGCACGGCTGGCCCTTCATCCTGGAGGCGAAGGAGAAGGGCGCCAAGGTCGTGGTGATCGACCCGATGCGCACCCGCACGGCCAGGGCGGCCGACTGGCACATCGCGATCCGTCCGGGGACCGATGGCGCACTCGCGCTCGGCATGATGCAGGTGATCATCGCCGAGGACCTGGTGGATCACGACTACGTAGCGAAGTACACCCTCGGCTACGAGGAGCTGAAGGCGCGCGCCGCGGAGTTCCCGCCGGAGCGGGTCGCCGCCATCACCGGGGTCCCGGCCGACGACATCCGGAAGCTCGCGCGCGAGTACGCCACCACGCAGCCGGCGGCCATCCGCGAGGGCGTGGCCATCGAGCGGTCGCCGGGCGGCGGCGACGCGGTGCGGCTCATCAGCTCGCTGCCCGCGCTGGTCGGCGCCTGGCGCCATGTCGGGGGCGGCGCCATCGAGATGCCGATCTGGGAGTTCCCCTTCAACTTCGACTTCATCCAGCGGCCCGACTGGATCCGGCCCGGCACCCGGGTCGTCAACGAGCTCGACCTCGGCCGCGCGCTCAGCGGCGAGATGGGCCTCGACCCGCCGCTCATGTCGGTGTTCATCCACAACTCCAACCCGGTTTCCCAGCAGCAGAACGCGAACACGATGGTCCGGGGGCTCCAGCGCGAGGACCTGTTCACGGTCGTGAGCGAGCTGTTCATGACGGACACCGCGCGCTACGCCGACATTATCCTCCCGGCCACTCTCCAGGCGGAGCAGTACGACCTCCAGGTCACCTGGGGCCACCTGTACGTCATGCTCAACCAGCCGGCCATCCCCGCGCCCGGCGAGTGCGTGGCCAACGTGGACATGTTCCGCCGCCTGGCAAAGACCATGGGCTTCGACGACGACTACTGGTCCATGAGCGACGACGAGCTGCTCACGAGGATGTACGACTGGAGCGCGCCGGCGATGCAGGGGATCACGCTGGAGCAGCTCAAGGAGAAGGGGTGGATGCGGCTCAACGTGGGGCTGCCCCACGAGCGGGCGCCGCACGCGCAGGGCAACTACAAGACGCCGTCGGGGAAGTGCGAGTTCAAGGCCAGCGCGGCCGCGAACGGAAACTTCGTCCTTCCGGTCTGGCGGAACGGCTACACCGAGATGCAGTCCGGCGAGCCGGTGGATCCGGTGCCGAACTACATCCCGCCGGTCGAGGCGGGGGCGAACGGCGACCTCGCCAGGTATCCGATCAGCCTGTTGTCGCCCAAGCCGCACGCGTTCCTCAACTCGCAGTACGCCAACGAGCCGAGGCAGCAGCGCCGCCAGGGTGAGCAGCGGGTCGTCGTCCACCCGAAGGACGCCGCGGCCCGCGGCATCAGGGACGGCGACTACGTGCGGGTGTTCAACGACCGCGGTGTCTTCGAGGGCTCGGCCGAGCTCAGCGACGATGTCATGGAGGGCATGGCCATGGCGAACCTGGGCTACTGGCCCAGCCTGACTCGCAATGGGTCGGCCGTCAACTCGACGACCTCGTCGCGGCACTGCAACCTGGGCGGGGCCGGCACCCAGTCGGACAACCGGGTCGAGATCGCGAGGATCTGACGTGCCGCCGGTCGTCGGATTCGTCGGGGTGAGCGGCAGCGGCAAGACCACGCTCATCACCGCGGTGCTCCCCCTGCTCCGCGCCGAGGGGCTTCGGGTGGCGGTGCTGAAGCACGCGCACTGCGGGTTCGACATGGACCGCCCGGGCAAGGACAGCTTCCGGGTCCGGGAGGCGGGAGCGCTGGAGGTGCTGATCGCCTCCCGCTCCCGGTGGGCGCACCTCGGCGAGCTGGAGGGCGATCTCGCGGAGCCGCCCTTCCGGGAGCTGCTCGAGCGGTTCGACCCGGGCCGGGTGGACTTCGTGCTCGCCGAGGGGTTCGCGCGCGAGTCCTACCCGAAGATCGAGGTCGACCGGCCGGCGCTCGGCGAGCCGCCGCGGTGCTGGCCGGGCGACCCGATGGTGATCGCCGTCGCGACGGATGCGCCGCTCGCGGTGGCGCGGCCGGTTCGGCGGCTGGATCTCAACGGGTCGCGGGAGGTCGCGGGGTTCCTGCTGGAGCACTTGGCCGGGACTGGTGGCTTTTCCGCCATTCGCGCCGGGTGAGTGTCGCCGGGGCGCAGCTCTCAGCTGGGCTGGCCGGCACCCCTAGATGTCGGCGCGAGCTTGAACCGAAACCGCTGCTGGACGAGCTGCCGAACGGCCTTCCCCGCTCGCTTGGCCGGCCGGAATCGGGTCTCGGCGAGCGCCGTACGGACCGACTCGGTGAAGCGGGGATCGTCGCTCTGCATCACCCTGATCGTGGTCGTGTCCACCCGACCCGTGGTGTCCACGACGTACGCCGCCTCGACCTTGCCCTCCGTCCCGCGAGCGCTCAGCTCGGGCGGGTACACCGGGGCGGCGCTGGACTCATAGCGTTCCACCATCTCATCCACCTGGAGCACGGTGTAGACGACGTCCGGCAGGAAGGGCGCCGGGCCAAAGGGCTGGTCGCCCCGGGCGCCGCTCCGCTCGCCCCGCCGACGGTCCCGGCTCGCGGTGGCCACGAGACGCATGCCCTCTCCCTCGGCCGGAAGCTGGCCCGCCTCGTCGAGGCCCGAGCCGGGCCTCCCCGGTAGGAAGATCTCCGCCTGGCGCTCGGGGGCATCCACCCGGTCGGGCGGCAGGAGGAAGAGGACCCGGGCGTCGCGCTGGTTGGCCGGGAGGCGGAACGTGCCGGTCGGCGTGGTCAAGGCGAGCAAGACCACGCCGACGTGCGCCACCATGCTCACGGTGGAGCTTTCGGCGGAGCGGAGGAAGCTCCGGTCGGATTCCAGCAGGGTGAGGCGCAT
>CAYPAE010000171.1:0-5404 GCA_964408595.1 uncultured Gemmatimonadaceae bacterium
GCCTTCGACCGAGCCGAGCGTCGCTTCGAGTACGGCTACTTCCACACGCAGGGGTCGGCCACCCTTACGCTGCCGGCCGGCGGCTACACGGTCGAGGTCTCGCGCGGACCGGAATACCGAGTGGTCACCCGACCGGTCGAGGTAGCCGAGGGGTCCAACCCGCCGCTGCGAGTGGCGCTCGGCGTGCTCGATGACCTCGAGGCACGCGGCTGGTATGGCGGGGACCTGCACGTTCACATGAACTACGGTGGGGCCTATCGAAACGACCCCGGCAGGCTGGCGCTCCAGGCGCGGGCCGAGGATCTCCACGTGGTGGAGAACCTGATCGTGAACAAGGAGGGAAGGGTACCCGACGTCGCCTGGTTCCGTCCGGGGCCCGACCCTGCCTCGAGGCCCGGCACGCTCATCGTGCACGGCGAGGAGTTTCATACCAGCTTCTGGGGCCACGTCGGGCTGCTCGGATTGAAGGAGCATCTGGTGCTCCCGGGCTACACCGCGTACGCCAATACCGGGGTCGCGAGCCTTCAGCCGACCAACGCGCGCGTCTTCGACATCGCCCGGTCGCAGGGCGCGGTCACCGGCTACGTGCATCCCTACGATGTGGACCCCGACCCGGGCGATACCACGCGAACGCTGACCCATGCGCTCCCGGTGGACCTCGCGCTCGGAAAGGTGGACTACTACGAGGCGGTCGGGTTCGTGGACGATCTGATGGCGACCGCCACGGTGTGGTACCGGTTGCTCAACTGCGGCTTCCGGCTGGCCGCCGGCGCCGGCACCGACGCGATGGCCAACTTCGCATCCCTGCGTGGGCCGGTGGGAATGAATCGGGTGTACGTGAAGAGCGGTGCGCCGCTCGAGCACCGCAGGTGGCTCGCGGCGCTCAAGGCCGGCCGGAGCTTCGCGACCAACGGCCCGCTGCTGGGGATGACCGTGGACGGCAGGGAGCTCGGGGGCGACGTCTTCCTCCCCGCCGGCGGCCGCGAGGTTGCGGTCAACGTCCGGCTGCGGTCGAACGTGCCGGTGGATCACCTGGAGCTGGTGCTGAACGGCCGGGTCGTCCGGCGGATCCCGCTGGACCGTGACCGGCGCTCGGCCACGGCTACCGTGCGCGTATCGGTGGATCGGAGCGGTTGGCTCCTGCTCCGGGCGCGGGGCGACAGCGCGGCCTATCCGGTGCTGGACATCTATCCCTACGCCACGACCAGCCCGATCTACCTGACGGTGGGCGGGAAGCCGGCGCGCTCGCTCGAGGATGCGCGGTATTTCATGGCCTGGATCGACCGCACGCGCGCCTCGGTCGAGGCGCACCAGGACTGGAACACCGACGCGGAACGCCAGGAGACGCTCGCCACGCTCGCCCGGGCACGGGCCGAATACGAGCAGAGGGCGCGGGAGTAGCGGACATCGGGATCGGACAGAGCGACAGGTGACCACCTACGCGCGTCGGCTCGGCCTGTTCTCGGGGACGGTCGCGGCAGCGATCTTCGTGGTCGCCAGCTCGATTGCCGCGAACCCGCGCAACGCGCTGACCGGAGCCGGGCTCCTGGCGCTCGGGGTCCCGGCATATCTGTTCTGGACGCGTGCCGAGCGGCGCCAGTGAGGGGGGCTCACTGTCTGGTGTCTAGCGGCTGGTTGAGATGGCCCCCTTCGCTGCGCTCAGGGTGACAGCGACCTCTGCTAGCCAACGATCGTCTCCCTGAGCGCAGCGATGACAGCGTCCCTTTGTGGCCAACCATTGTCACGGGCTGTGTTGAATACAGTGGCACGGAGGCCACGGAGACGAGGCAACGGAGACACAGAAGAGGCCAAGTCCTCAAAGATTCACCACGAAGGCACGAAGAGCACGAAGGACACGAAGAAAAACACACACGAAGAGAATGAAACTGTTATTGGTTCTGTCTCTCCTTCGTGATCTTCGTGTCCTTCGTGCCTTCGTGGTGAATCAGTTGACCATCTCCATGGGTCCGGATCCCTCTGTGGCCTCCGTGGCCTCCGTGCCTCTGTGTTCAACACAGCCATTGTCACCCTGGGCGCAGCGAAGGGGACCATCCCTGCTGAACGAGTCGAACCCGGAGGCGTCACGAGGATCCCACACGATGGCAATGTCAGAGTGCTCCCGATCCGAGCATTAGGCCGATCGACCGCGCTGTTCGCCGCTCTCTGGGCCTGCTCCGACGGCGGCGGCGGGCGGAGCGGGGAGACGTCGGGTGCGGTCGGGTCGAGCCGCGACAGTCTCCGAATCATCCTCGTGACGCACGGTCAGTCGTCCGACCCCTTCTGGTCCGTGGTGGCCAATGGGGCGGAGGATGCGGCCGAGGAGCTGGGCGTCCGAGTCGAGTACCAGGCGCCCAACACGTTCGACATGGTGCGCATGGGTGAGCTCATCGAGGCCGCCGTCGCAAGCCGGCCCCACGCCCTCGCGATCTCGGTGCCCGACCCTGATGCACTCGGCCCTTCCATTCGCGCCGCCGCCGAAGCGGGAATCCCCGCCATGTCGATCAACTCCGGTGATCAGTCCTGGAAGCGACTGGGCTTTCTGGGTCACATCGGCCAAACCGAGTACGAGGCCGGCCGCGTGGCCGGTGAGAGACTCGCCGCCCACGGAGCCAGGCGGGTGCTCTGCGTGAATCACGAGGTCGGAAACCTCTCGCTCGATCTGCGCTGCCGCGGGCTCGCCGATGGACTCTCCAAGGCCGGTGCCGCGATGCAGGTGATCGGCGTGAGCCTCGCGGATCCGGAGGATGCGACCCAGCGGATCAAGAGCGCGCTGGCTGGCGACTCCGCGGTGGACGGAATCCTCACCCTGGGTCCCACCGGAGCGGAACCGGCCCTGGCGGCCTTGCGCGAGACCGAGCGGCGTGACCGCATCGCGATCGGCACCTTCGATCTGTCGCCCGAGGTACTTCTAGCGGTCCGCGACGGAAAGATGCTGTTCGCGATCGATCAGCAGCCCTACCTCCAGGGCTACCTGGCGGTCGTAGTGCTCACCAAGTACCTCGAGACACGTACGATGCCGGGTGGTGGCGAGATCATCAGGACCGGGCCGAACCTCGTGACCAAGGAAAACGCGGCTGACGTGATCGCGCTGTCGGAGCGGGGGATCCGGTGAGGCGCCGCCTCCTGTCCCGGCCGGAGCTGGGCGCCGCGGCCGGCGCGCTGCTCGTCTGGCTGACCTTCGCCGTCGTGGCCGGCTCGCCATTCCGCAGCGTGGACGGAACGGCGGCCTTCCTCAATGCCGCGGCGCCGCTCGGCATCCTCGCCATCCCCGTGGCCCTGCTGATGATCGCCGGTGAGTTCGATCTGTCGATCGGCTCGATCATCGGCGCCGCGGGCATGACGGTCCTGTTGCTCACCCGTCACTTCGACTGGCCGCTCTGGCCCGCGATCGGCGCCGCCATCGCCCTCAGCCTGGCGATCGGCTTCGGGAACGGTCTCCTGGTGGTGCGGACCGGTCTCCCTTCGTTCATCGTCACCCTGGGCACGCTCTTCGCCCTCCGGGGGCTCACGATCGCGGTGAGCCGCCAACTTACCCGGCGCACCCAGCTCGGCGGCCTGGATCAGGTGCCGGGATACGAGACGGCCCGCCTCCTCTTCGCCAGCGAGCTGTACGGTCCGTTCCTGGTGCCGATAGCCTGGTGGCTCGGCCTGGCGGCGCTGGCGACCTGGATTCTCCTGCGCACCCGGTCGGGCAACTGGATCTTCGCGGCCGGTGGAGCGCCGGAGGCGGCGCGGAAGATGGGCGTTCCGGTGGCACGGGTGAAGATCGCGCTGTTCATGACGACTGCGCTTGCGGCGTGCCTCGTGGCGGTGAGCCAGGCGGTGCGGTTCACCGGCACCGATGCGCTGCGAGGCGAGCAGCAGGAGTTCCGCGCGATCATCGCCGCGGTGATCGGAGGCACGCTGCTCACCGGAGGATACGGCTCGGCCGTCGGCGCCGTCCTGGGCGCCTTGATCTTCGGGATGGTGCAGCAGGGAATCGTCATCACCGGCGTGGACGCCGACTGGTTCCAGGTCTTCCTCGGCGCCATGCTGGTCGCGGCGGTGCTGGTCAACAACTTCATCCGCCGGCGGGCGGCGGAAGCGCGATGAGCGCGCCGATTCTCCGGGTGGAGCGCGTCTCCAAGCACTTCGGCAACGTGGTGGCGCTGCGGGATGTCACCATGGCGGTGCACGCCGGGCAGGTCACCTGCCTGCTGGGGGACAACGGGGCGGGGAAGTCCACCCTCATCCAGATTCTCGCGGGCGTTCACCGGCCGAGCGAGGGCGCCTATCTGGTGGACGAGGTGCCCGCGGCGTTCGATTCCCCCCGCGACGCGCTCGCCCGGGGGATCGCGACGGTCTATCAGGACCTCGCGATGATCCCGCTCCTCAGCATCTGGCGAAACTTCTTCCTGGGAGCCGAGCCGCGGGTGGGTTGGGGTCCGTTGCGGCATATCGACGTCGCGCGGTGCGAGTCGGTCGTTCGAGAAGCGCTGTCCCAGATCGGGATCCAGGCGCGGGACCTCACGCAGCCGGTGGGCACCCTCTCAGGCGGAGAGCGCCAGGCGGTGGCGATCGCGCGCGCGATCCACTTCGGTGCTCGGGTCCTGATCCTGGACGAGCCCACGGCGGCGCTCGGCGTGAAGCAGGCAGGGGTCGTGCTGAGGTACATCGCCAAGGCGAGGGAGCGGGGAGTCGGAGTCGTGTTCATCACCCACAATCCGAACCACGCCCATCTCATCGGCGACCGATTCGTGATCCTCCGACGTGGAGAGGTGCAGGGCGACTTCGCCCGGGAGGAGGTCCAGCTCGAGCAGCTGGTTGGCATGATGGCGGGGGGTGAGGAACTCGAGCGGCTGGTCCGCGAGCTGGGCCCTCCGGCCTAGGCGGCCTCGACCACCATCGCGATTCCCTGGCCCACGCCGATGCACATGGTAGCAAGCCCGTAGCGTCCGCCGGTGCGGCGGAGCGCGTGAACCAACGTGGTCAGGATCCGGGCACCGCTCGCGCCGAGCGGATGCCCCAATGCGATCGCGCCGCCGTAGATGTTGACCCGGGCGGGGTCGAGCTCCAGGTCTCGGACGCAGGCGATGGCCTGGGCGGCGAAGGCCTCGTTCATCTCGATCAGGTCGAGATCACTTGCGCGGATGCCTGCGCGAGCCAGCGCTTTCCGGCTGGCCGGCACCGGACCGAGACCCATGCAGCTCGGGTCCACGCCGGCCACCGCCGTGCTCACCACCCGGGCGAGCGGCCTCGCTCCCAGCTCTTTCGCCATCTGCGCGGACGCCACCGCGAGCACCGCGGCGCCGTCGTTGATCCCGCTCGAGTTCCCCGCGGTGACGCTGCCGTCCCGCTGAAAGGCGGGAGCGAGCTTCGCCAATCCTTCCAGCGTGACGTCGGCGCGGGGCGGCTCGTCCCGCGA
>CAYPAE010000172.1:0-1291 GCA_964408595.1 uncultured Gemmatimonadaceae bacterium
CCCGGACGGTCCGGTCACCACCGACGCCCGGCCGGCCAGCGCCGCCTTCAACGAGTCCATTCCCTCTCCGGTCATTACGCTGGTCGGGTAGACCGGATACCCCGCCCGCCGGCACCGCTCGGCGAGCGCTGTCCCGGGTTCGAGGTCCACCTTGTTGAGCACGACGGCGGCGGCGATGCCATCCACCTCCGCGAGCACGAGCAGCCGGTCTATGAGTTGGGGAATGGGGTCGGGAGCGCGGGTGGCGGTGACGACGAAGACCTGGTCCACGTTGGCTGCGATCGGGCGGACCCCGCGTCCCTCGGGAACCCGGCGCTCCAGCACCGTGCGCCGCGGCTCGATGCCCACGATGCCGTGCAAGTCACCGCCCGGATCGGCCTCCAGCCGGACCACGTCGCCCACCACGACCTTGGGGGTGTCGAGCTTCACCTTGCCGCGGAGGACCGCCCGAACTTCCGCTCCCTTGGTGGCGACCCGGTACGCCGACCCGTCCCGCTCCAGCACGGTGCCCAGGATCGGCGCTACCACTCCGCTGGCGCTCGTGCGATCGCCTCGTCGAGCGCGGCCTTGACGTCGTAGAGCGAGATCGCGCCGACCCGCTCGGTGGCCTCTTCGGGGGTCCGGCCCCAGGCCAGCGGCTCGGTCTCCACATGACCCACCGGCCGGTCGCCGCCCGGCGACCAGCAGACGAAGAGCAGCGCCGCGCCGTAGAGCCCCCGCTCATCGGGCTCGTCCTCGACGTAGATCGCGACCGAGTACGCCCGGCCGTCGCTCCCGCCGAAGGCGGCGGCGCGCTCGTGCTTCTGCATGTACCCGCCAAGGGTGAACTCGCTCACCGTCCCGGTATGGACTCCTTCACGAGGTTGCCGACGAGGAATGCGATGTTGGCGGGGCGCTCCGCCAACCGCCGCATGAGATAAGGATACCATTGCGTCCCGAAGGGGATATAGACCCGCATGTTGTGTCCCGCCCGCCGGAGCCGGACCTGGAGATCCCGGCGCACCCCGTAGAGCATCTGGAACTCGAAGCGGTCGTTGCCGATCCGCTCGCGTCCGACGAACTCCCGGGCCTGCCGGATCATCGCCTCGTCGTGGGTGGCGAGGCCGGGGTAGTTCCCCGCGGTCAGCAGCCGCCGCATCAGCTTCACATAGTTGCGGTCCACGTCGGCCTTCTCGGGGAAGGCGGCCGACGGCGGCTCGAGGTAGGCGCCCTTGCAGAGCCGCACCCGCGCCCCCATCGCGATCAGGTCCTCCACGTCGCGCTCCGAGCGCCGGAGCATGGACTGGATGAC
>CAYPAE010000172.1:1391-2959 GCA_964408595.1 uncultured Gemmatimonadaceae bacterium
GGCCTCGGCTTCGGCCGTGATGCTCTCGCCGAGGAGGTCGAGCGACGGCGTGATGTCTCGCCGGGCGAGCTCTTTCGCGGCCTGCACACCCGTCTCGATCGTTTCGCCGGCGACGAACCGGGAGGCGAACTTCCGCGCCATCCCGTTCCGGCGGACGAAATTGAAGATGCCCCGGCGCTCGGAGAGCCAGAGCAGGCCCTGACGCATGATCACGATCGCGCCTCGTGGATGGAAAAACGCTCCCCAAGGTAGCGGGAGCGGACGGCGGAGTGTAGCTCCGCCGGGGCACGTGAAAGTTTATGCATGGCAAGGAGTAAGCGGGGCAGCGGGGCAGCGGGGCAGCGGGGCAGCGGGGCGGTACCAGCACACCAGCGGTCTCCGATCACGGAGCAGACTGCCCCGCCGCCCCGCTGCCCCGCTGCCCCCACTACGTGCAGCGGTGGCGCTCAGTAACCTCCCGGATCGGGCGGTGGGTAACCGCCGCCGCCACCGCCGCCCCCACCGCCTCCGCCTCCGGGAGCCGGGGCGGCCACGACGTTGACGACCCCGCTCATCGGTGCGCCGTGGATGCTGCACAGATACGGGTAGTTACCCAGCGCCGCGAAGGTGCGCTCGAAGGTCCCCGACCCCTGTTCGCCCGATGTGGGGCCATCGTCGAACACGATGTTGTGCAGCACGCCACCCGAGGCCCAGGCCCAGACCACGGTGGTCGCAGGAGCGACCTCCAGCGCCGTAGGGTCGAAGCGGTTATTGCGTACCAGGATGTCGCCCTGTGGGGTCTCGTCCCCGGGACCCTGGCCGCCGCTCCCACCGCAGCCCACCGCGGCGATCAAGCCGGCCGCCAGGATCAGACCTCGGACTCGCATGCCCCCCTCCAGGTGAGACGGTGCAGACTGGAATGCCGCCAATCGTCCAATACATAAGTTTACGTCACGAGGCCGGTCTTGGATGGCCCTGACCGTTTTGTACCGGCTTAGTGGCGGGGTGCGTCCGGGGCGCCGGGACACCATCTTTAATATTGCCGGATCAACCCAGGAGTCGGGATGGTTCGCAGGCGGCCCACGACGTCAGGACCGACCAGGCTCAGAAGTGCCCAGGTCGCTGGATTCACCCTCACCGAGGGCATCCACCCCGCGGGCACCAGCCTGCCCTGGCATCACCACGACGGCCCCACACTCTGCTTCGTCCTCCAGGGATCGTTCACCGAGACCTCGGGTGGCGAGCAGCTCACCTGCACGCCGGAGACGGTCAAGGTGATGCCCGCGGGCGAGCGGCACTGCGATGCCTTCGACCGGGGAGACGCGCGAGGCCTGCTGGTCGAGGCCGCCGCGGACCGTGCGCAAGCGATCCGCAGCCACGCGCCGGTGCTGGACGAGCGCGTCGCCTTTCATGGAGGGATGCCGGCGGCGATCGCCCGGCGAGTGTACCAGGAGTTCCGGCGGATGGACGATGCCGCGCCGCTGGCGATCGAAGGGCTGCTGCTCGAGCTGCTCGCCGTACTGTCGCGCCGGCGGAGCGAGGATCTGCCCGAGGGCAGCGCGCCGTGGGTCGGTGAGGCCCGTGACCTC
>CAYPAE010000172.1:3059-5386 GCA_964408595.1 uncultured Gemmatimonadaceae bacterium
AACGTCTTCCGCCGCCACACCGGCATGTCCCCTTCGGCGTTCCGCCGCGAGGCCCGCGGGCGCTGAGCCCCGGCCCCGCGCCGGTCACGCCAGCCGCATCTTCTCCAACAGCCGCCCGAACCGGGGATCGCCGCGGAGCGGATCGAGCAGGGGCTCGACCTTGAGATAGGCGAGCCAGCCGCGCCGGTCCTCCACCGCTCGATCCAGCGACTCGAAGGCACGATCGGCCTCGCCCAGGCCCGCGTGCATCATCGCGAACGCCACCGGACTCACATAGCGCGCGCGGGACTCGGCGTACAGTCCGTCGAGGATGCCGCGCGCCTCGGTCAGCCGTCCCCTCGCCACCGCGACCCGTCCCAGTCCGGCGGTCGCCAGCGCCGGGCTCTCCGAGCTCGCCACCGCCTCTCGAAACGCCGCCGCCGACTCGTCGTGAAGACCCATCTGCAGGTAGGCGAGCCCGAGCAGCCGGTGGTTCTCCTCCGCGGTGGGATTCATGGCGAGCGCCCGGCGCAGGTGGTCGAGCGCCTCGCGCGGCTGGCGGGCGTAGTAGTGCAGCCAGCCCATGCTCCGCCGAATCGAGACCGAGGCGGGATCGAGCTCGGTCGCCATCCGCCCTTCGGCGAGCGAGGCCTCGGTCCGTCCCATCGCCGTGAGGAGCCAGGAGTGCCACTGGCGGGCGACCGAGTAGGCGGGGTTGAGCTCGATCGCGCGGCGGAACTGGGCCGCGGCCCTGGGCCAGTCCCAGTCGTGGATGAACGTCACCCAGGCGAGCGAGGTGTGCGCTTCGGCGAGCGTGTCGTCCAGCTCCAGCGCCCGGCGCGCCAGCTCCCGCGCGCGCTCCATCCCCTCGCGCACCGGGGCGCCGCGATAGTCCACCTGGAGCGCGTAGGAGTCCGCCAGTCCGGTGTAGGCGAGCGCGTAGCCCGCGTCTTCCTCGATCGCCCGCTCGAAATACTTGATCCCTTCGGCGATCGCGGCCTGGGTGCGCCGATTCCACCAGTACCGGCCTTTCAGGTACAGGTGATAGGCGGTGAGGTTCGCCGTGTAGCGAACCGGGGGCGCGTCGCCCAGATCGCGGAGCAGGGTCGAGCGCAGCGTGGTCACGATGGTCCGCGCGATCTCGTCCTGGATCGCGAACACGTCCTCCAGCTCGCGGTCGTAGCGCTCGGACCAGAGGGTGCGGCCCTCGGCCACGCCGGAAAGCTGCGCGGTGATCCGGAGACGGTTGCCGGCCCGCCGCACCGTGCCCTCCAGGACGGCGGAGACGCCGAGCCGGGCTCCCAGGTTCCGCACGTCCTCCCGCAGCCCCTTGAGGGCGAACACCGAGGTGCGCGAGGCGACGTTGAGCCCCTCCACCTTGCCGAGCGCGTGGATCAGCTCGTCGGTGATGCCGTCGCTCAGGTACTCGTTCTCGGGATCGGCGCTGGCGTTCACGAACGGCAGCACCGCGATGGTGCGGGCCTCGCGCGCCGTGCCTGGCGCCGCGGCGGGAATGATCTCGGGGACCAGGGCCACGAGGGCCTCGGCGAAGTCGGCCATCTGCGGGAAGCGGTCGGCGGGTTCCTTGGCCAGCGCCCGCGCCAGGACGCGCTCGATCGCCGCCGGCACGTTGGGGCGGCGGGTGCCGATCGGCGCCGGGGCCTCGATCGCGTGTCGCGCCATGGTCGCGCGGGCGCCGGTGCCGGCGAACGGCGGGTCGCCGGCCAGCATCTCGTACAGCACGCAGGCCAGGCTGTATTGATCGCTGCGGCCGTCGAGCCCGGGCTCGGCCGTCGCCTGTTCGGGGCTCATGTACGCCGGCGTGCCGACCGCGAATCCCCGGTCGGTGACATACACGCTGTCGCCGCCGGCGGCCGAGATCGCGGTGGCGACCCCGAAGTCGGCGACCACCGGCTCGCCTTCCTGCAGCAGGATGTTCTCCGGCTTGATGTCGCGATGGATCACGCCGTGACGGTGGGCGTAGCCCAGCGCGGCCGCGACCGCGCGGGTGATCCGGAGGGCCACGTCCACCGGCAGCGGGCCCTCGCGGGCCAGCCGGTTCCGGAGGCTCTCGCATCCGGCGTAGGGCATGACGAAGTAGAGGAGCCGGGGGCCGTCGGCGCGCTCGGGCTCGATCTCACCCGAGTCGTGCAACGGAAGGATCTGGGGATGGGCCAGCCGCGCGGCGATCCGGATCTCGCGGAGAAACCGCTGCGGCTCGTAGCTCGCGCCCGGGATCGGCAGGAGGACCTTGATCGCCACCTTGCGGCCGTGCTTCAGGTCCTCGGCCAGGTACACCGTCGAGGCGGCCCCGCGGCCGATCTCCTCGTCGAGACGATACCGATCCG
>CAYPAE010000173.1:0-4534 GCA_964408595.1 uncultured Gemmatimonadaceae bacterium
GGGGGGCCGGGGGGCCGGGGGCCTGCCGGCGCCCGCCGGCGCGGACCCAGGGGGCGCTGGTCCGCCCCCCGTCCCCCCCCCCCCCGCTGCCCCGCCATTAACTTTCCCCTTCGTATGACCACCCCAGGCCTCCCCGACCAGCTTCAGCGCAAGCTCGACACCCTGCCCGAGGGCCCCGGCGTCTATCTCTGGAGAGACGCCGGCGGAGAGGTGCTCTACGTCGGCAAGGCGAAGCGCCTCCGGAGCCGGGTGCGGAGCTACTTCGCGACCGATTTCCCCACCAGCCCGCGGAACCAGTTGTTGCAGCGCCTGATCGCGGACGTGGAGACGATCGTCGTGCCGAGCGAGGCGCAATCGCTCATCCTCGAGAACAACCTGATCAAGGAGTACCGCCCCCGGTTCAATGTCCGGCTGAAGGACGACAAGAGCTACCCCTCCATCGCGGTCACGGTGGGTGAGCCATTCCCGCGGGTGCTGGTGACCCGGCGGCGGAACATTCCCGGCGCCCGCTACTTCGGACCCTACACCGACGTGGGCCAACTGCGCCGCACGCTGGCGATCATCCGGCGGCTCTACACCGTGCGGAGCTGTCACGACGCGCTCCCGGAGGAGCGGCGTGACCGGCCCTGCCTCGACTACCACATCGGGCGCTGCCAGGCGCCCTGCGTCGGATGGCAGGATGAGCCGGACTACCGGCGCATGGTGGACGAGGTCCTCCAGTTCCTCGAGGGAAAGACCGGGGATTTGAGGGGGCGGGTCAGGGAGGCGATGATCGCGGCGAGCGAAGGCGAGAACTACGAGCGGGCGAAGGAGCTTCGGGACGCGCTCCGATGGCTGGAGAAGCTCGAGGAGCCGGTGGCGGTCGAGGTCATCGGCACCGGCGATGCCGACGCGATCGGCTTCGCGCGGGACGGAGACGACGCGGCCGCGGTTCTGATCAGGGTGAGGGACGGTCGGGTGGTCGGCCGGGAGCATCGGTTCCTCGAGGGTCTCGAAGAGGAGAGCGACCCGGCGATCCTGAGCGCCTTTCTGGTACGCTACTACGTCCCGGCGGAAGCGCGCGCCCGGCGGATCGTGCTGCCGTTCCCGCCCGCCGACTGGGACGCGCTTCGCGAGCTGCTTCCCGACTCCGAGTGGATCGTGCCTCAGCGGGGCACCGCGCAGCGCTGGCTCGAGCTGGCGGACCACAACGCGCGCCACCTTCTGGAGAGCCTCCGCATCGAGTCGTTCGAGACCGAGGAGCGGGCCGAGGATCCGGTGTACGCGCTGGGCCGCGACCTCGGGCTCAGCTCGGTGCCGCGGAGCCTCGTCTGCATCGACATCTCGCACAACCAGGGCAAGGACACCGTGGGCTCGCTGGTCTGGTTCGAGGCCGGGCGCCCACGGAAGAGCGAGTACCGGAAGTTCAAGATCGAGGGCCCGGGCCAGCAGGACGACTTCGCCGCGATTCAGGAGGTCGTCACCCGGTATCTCACCCGCCGCCGCGACGAGCAGCACCCGATCCCGGATCTGATCGTCATCGACGGCGGGAAGGGTCAGCTCAACGCCGCGCTCGAGGCGGCGGAGCGGCTGGGGCTTTGCGGCATTCAGTTCGCCAGCCTCGCGAAACGGGAGGAGGAGGTCTTTCTGCCGGGACGCCCCGATTGCCTCCGGCTGTCTCGCCGCAGCCCGTCGCTCCGGCTGCTCCAGCGGCTGCGGGACGAGGCGCACCGATTCGGGCTGGCCTACAACCGGAAGCGCCGCACGAAACGGACGATCACGTCCGAGCTGCTCAACATTCCGGGCGTCGGACCGAGACGGCGCAGGCTGCTGCTGGAGCGATTCGGCAGTCTGGCGGGAGTGAAGTCCGCCTCGGTGTCGGAGCTCGCCACCGTCCCCGGCTTTTCCACCCGGCTGGCGGAGCGCGTCCTCGAGCACCTACAGACCCGGACCTGAGGTGCCAGAGCTTCCGGACGTCGTGGTCTACCTGGAGGCGCTCGAGCGCCGCATCCTCGGCCGCCGGTTGGAAGCCGTCAGACTGGCGAACCCGTTCGTCCTCCGCACCGTCGATCCACCCCTCTCCGCGCTCGCCGGCCGCCGGGTGCTGCTCCTTCGCCGGATGGGCAAGCGGCTCGTGTGGGAGCTGGAGGACGACCACTTCATCGTCATCCATCTCATGATCGCCGGGAGGCTGCGCTGGGTCGCGGCCGGAGCCAAGGCGCCGGGAAAGATCGGCCTCGCCGCGTTCGACTTCGACAATGGCACGCTGCTCCTCACCGAGGCCGGCTCCAAGCGACGCGCTTCGCTGCACCTGGTGGCCGGACAGTCCGGCCTCGCCGCCTTCGAGCGCGGCGGACTCGAGCCGCTCGACGCGGGGGAAGCGGAGTTCGTCCGGCGACTCCGCGTCGAGAACCACACGCTCAAGCGGGCACTGACCGATCCGCGCCTGTTCAGCGGGATCGGCAACGCCTACTCCGACGAGATCCTGCATCGGGCGCGGCTCTCGCCGCTGCGGCTCACGGGCCGGCTCACGGACCAGGAGGCAGCGCGACTCTACCAAGCCAGCCGAGCCGTGCTGGTGGAATGGACCGAGCGCCTGCGGCGGCAGACGGGGGAGGAGTTCCCCGAGAAGGTGACGGCTTTCCGGGAGGGGATGGCGGTGCACGGCCGATTCCGGCAGCCATGTCCCGACTGCGGGACACCGATTCAGCGGATCCGGTACGCCGAGAACGAGACGAACTACTGCCCGGTTTGCCAGACGGAAGGCCGGCTGTTGGCCGACCGCGGGCTCTCGCGGCTGCTGCGGGAGGACTGGCCCCGGTCCCTGGAGGAGCTGGAGGAGCGACTCAAGTCGTGACCCCAGGCCCGGTTGGCGTCCAGCCCGCGGGAATTGCCTGAAGGGGAGCTTGCGACCATATTTATAAGTCTATGTCAGATGGACGCTTTGCCATCCTGGACCCGGCCGCGGGGATCAGCGGCGACATGCTGCTTGGCGCCCTCATCGCGGCTGGTGCGCCGGTCGAATGGCTTCAGGGAGTGCCCGGCCGGCTCGGCCTTCCCGATGTCACCGTTCACGTCGAGGAGGTGGACCGCTGCGGCGTCCGGGCGACGAAGGTCAACGTCGTTCTCGCGGACGGCAGCCATGAGCCGCCGAGCGAGCTGGTCCACGAGCCTCATACCCATCCGCACTCCCACGACAATGATCACGCGCCGCACCGCCACGTCGGCGAGCTGATCGAGATTCTCGAGCGCGCGCCGCTCTCGGACTGGGTCCGCGCCCGCGCCGTGCGCGCGTTCCGGCTTCTGGGCGAGGCCGAGGGCAGGATTCACGGGGTGCCCGCGGAGCAGGTGGCGCTGCACGAGGTCGGGGCGATGGATGCGCTGGTGGACGTGGTCGGCGCGATCGAGGGGTTCGAGCAGCTCGGCATCGATCGGATCTATCACCGGCCGGTCGCCGTCGGCAGCGGCTGGGTGCGCGCGGCGCATGGCGCCATCCCGGTGCCCGCTCCCGCGACGGCGGTGCTGCTCGAGGGGGTCGAGATCGCCACGGGCGGGCCGGTCGTGGGAGAAGCGACCACACCGACCGGCGCCGTGCTGCTTCGAGTGCTCTCGTCGGGCGCGCCTCCCGCCCGCTGGCGCATCGCGGGCGCGGGCGCGTGGGGGGCGGGTGGACGCGATCCCGAGGGCTATCCCAACGCGCTTCGGCTCATCCTGGCCGAGCCGGCCGGCGAGGCGGGCGAGGTCGTGGTGCTCTCCACCGATCTCGACGACCTGAGCCCCGAGTATCTCGAGCCGCTCCGCGAGGCGCTCTTCGCGTCGGGGGCACTCGACGTGCAGATGTGGGCCACGCAGATGAAGAAGGGCCGGATCGGTTTCCGGGTGGAGGCGGTGGTGCCCCCGGCGGAGGCCGATCGGGTGTCCGACGCCCTGATCCGGCACAGCACAACCGCGGGCGTCCGCCGCCAGACGATGGAGCGCTACACGCTCGCGCGCCGGGAGCTCGAGGTGGACGCGGGTGACGGGATCAACGTGCGAGTGAAGGTCTTGGACGGCCCCGACGGTCCGCGGGTGAAACCGGAATACGATGATGTCGCGGCGGTTGCCCAGCGAACGGGGCGCCCCGCTCACGAGGTGGCAAGGGACTTGCACCAGCGGGCACTCCGCTTGGTGAGCCCCGACGGAGCCACCAAGGCTGTGACCCCGAACAAGGAGTCGTGACGAGTGAAAGCGACGATCGCGTCGGCCATTCTGCTTCTTCCTCTCGCCGCCACCGCCGCCGAGTCTCAGCAGCGCGTGATCAGCGACCGGGTCGCGAAGTCGATGCCGACCACGTACCAGGCCCCCGACTGCGGCTTGAAATCGAATCATTTCAAGGTCAGCAGCGGCGCGACCTATCTGAAGGTCGCGGTCGAGGCCGACATCCCCGAGAATCAGAAGCGCGCGCTCGAGAGCGGGGAGAAGGTGCTGCTCGAGGCGATGCAGCAGAACAAGCAGGAGAGCAACCCCGCCGCGTGGTACTATCTCGGCCGGATCTATCTCCAGCGCGGGGACATCT
>CAYPAE010000173.1:4544-5329 GCA_964408595.1 uncultured Gemmatimonadaceae bacterium
CGGCGCGGACTCGGCGCTCACCCGCGCGGAGAAGCTCGCGCCAGCCTGCGGCAAGGAAATCGACGGCTACCGTCGGAACGGCTGGGTCGCGCTCATCAAGGGCGGGAACGGGTTCGAGGAGCAGAAGAACCTCGACTCCGCACTCGTGTTGTACCGCCAGGCCGGCGTCGTCTTCCGGAAGTCGCCGATCCCTTACTACCAGGCGGCCGCGGTCTTCAACGAGCAGGGCGCCACCGACAGTGCGGCGGCCTATTACGGGCATGCGGTCGAAGTCGGCGCCAACGTCACCGACACCACCGAGCAGAAGATCCGGAACCGGTCGGCCTTCAACCAGGGCGCGCTGCTGCTCAACGCGCAGAAGCACGCCGAGGCGGCGGCGGCGTTCGAGAAGTACCTCAAGTGGGTGCCCAACGACGTCGAGGCCAAGCGCGGTCTGGCGGGGGCCTACCGGGGCCTGGGCCAGGCGGACAAGGCACAGGCGCTGGAGCAGGAGATCGTAGCCGCGGGCGGCTCGGCGGCGCCGGGCGGCGCCCCGGGTGCGGGCGCCGGCACCGTGGACCTCATGAACGTCGGGGTCAATCTCTACAACGACAAGAAGTACGCCGAGGCCGCGGAGGCGTTCGCCAAGGTGGCCGAGGCGGAACCCTACAACCGCGACGCGCTGTCCAACCTCGCGAACGCCTACCTCGCCCTCAAGGACGGTGCCAAGCTCCTCGCGACGGCGCAGCGCCTCTCCGCGATCGAGCCGATGAACGAGAACTCGCTCAAGCTGGTGGGCGAAGGGT
>CAYPAE010000174.1:0-5324 GCA_964408595.1 uncultured Gemmatimonadaceae bacterium
CCACCGGGCCGGGCTTCGAGCTGGAGTACACCCTTCGCCGCTGGCTCCGCGCCACGCTCCGCGGCGGGAGCCTGCCGACCGGCATGCTGATGCGGGGGCGCTATGCGTTTTGATCGCGCATGGGCCGCGGCGCTACCGCTGCTCTTCCTCGCGGCACCGCTGGCCGCGCAGGATGCGTTGAGCGGAGTCGGTCCGGCCACCCAAGTCCGCAAGATCGAGTTCCGGTTCGTGGGCGAGCACACCCTCCAGGAGAAGGACCTGCGCCCCCGCATTGCGCTCACCGCGCGGGGCGGGATGGTCGGGATCCGCCGGGCGCTCGGGTTCCTGCCGTTCATCAGTCCGGTAGGCGACCATCCCTTCCGCCCGATCGAGCTTCAGCGCGACGTGGTCCGGCTGCGGAACATCTACACCCGCTACGGATACCTCGACGCGAAGGTGGACTACGACGTCCGCTACGATGCCGAGAAGGATCTGGCGAACGTCACCTTCATTATCGAGGAGGGTCCTGCGCTTCAGCTCCGGGCGGTGCGGTTCATCGGTGCCGACAGCGGGCCACCGCCGATCGCGCCCGAGCTCGCGAACGAATGGGGAGAGTTCGTGCGCCTGGAGGAGGAAAACCGCGGCCGCTTCGGCGAGGGCGAGCGGCGCGGCATCGCCGAGCGCAGCTCCCGGTGGCTGCGGAACCGCGGCTATCCGTTCGGGGCCGCGGAAGCGGACGTGCTGGTGGACACCGCCGCGTACCGGGCGGACGTCGTCGTCCGGGTGAGCCCCGGGCTCCGCGCCCGGATCCGGGAGTTCGCGGTGAGCGGCAACGAGACCGTTCCCGCCGACCACGTCACCCGCCAGCTCCCGCTGGAGCCCGGCGATTGGTACAGCGCGGCCAAGCTGGAGCACGGGCGGGCGCAGCTCACCCAGCTCCCGATCGTGCGGCTGGCACTGATCAACGTGCCACGCGAGAGCGCCGACGATTCCAGCGTCGTCGTCCGGGTCGGAGTGACCGAGAATCCGCCCCGGCTTATCCGCGGCGAGGCGGGCCTGGTCTCCAGCGGGGGGCTCACCAGCCAGGTCGAGTGGACCCACCGGAGCTTCCTGGGCGGCGCCCGCACCTTCACTGTCGCCGCGACCGCGCAGACCGGCCTCGTGGCGCTGGAGTCACCGGCCGAGCGGCGCTACCGCCTCGCGCTCACGGTGTTCCAGCCCTACGTGGGCAGCCGGTTTCTCTCCGCGGCGGGCGGGCCCTTCGTCGAGTACCGCGACGATCTCCGCGACCGCTCTCAGGCCGTGGGTTTGGAGGGCACGCTGGTGTACGCCACGAGCCCGCTCCGCTCGGTGTCGCTCGGCTACAGCATCTCGCACCGCGAGATCCTCGACTACGGCTTCGGCGACGATCTCGAGCCGGTCGACTATCTCCCGCTGCTCGGTCTGGCGGACTCCGCCTCCGTGGGGTCGCTCGGCACCACCATCACCCGGAGCGCGCTGACCCTGGACGGGAGCTGGGGCGAGCTCGACGAGTTCGCCAATCCGCGCCAGGGCTACGTGCTCAGGCCCCGGGTGTCGGTGACGCTGCCGGGATTCAACACCACCGAGTACCTGCTGCTCGATCTGGGGGCGAGCGCGTTCGTCCCGCTGACCGACCGGATCGGGTTCACCCTGCGCGGCAGCGCGGGACGCATCTTCCCCTTCGGCCGGAGCGTGCGGGAGACGGGGAACGAGTCGCCCTTCGTATCACTGCTTCGCTTGCGCGACGTGACCTTCAGCGCCGGCGGCACCCGCGACGTTCGCGGCTGGGGCAGCCAGCTCGTGGGACCCAAGCTCCCCGAGGTCCGGTTCCGGGAGGAGGGCGGCGTCGCGACGCCGTTCGCGGAGCGCTACTCGCCGATCGGTGGGCTCGCGCGGGTGCAGGGCAGCGCAGAGGTACAGCTTCCGCTCCCTGGGTTCGACGCGAAGTGGCAGACGTTCGTCTTCCTCGACGGCGCCAGGGTCTGGACCTCGGACGATCGCTTCTCGCTCGATGCGGGAGAGCTCGATCAGGACCGGTTCTTCCTGGGGACCGGTGCCGGGATCGGCTACGAGACGGTGGTAGGGGCGGTCCAGGTTGCGCTGGGGTACAAGCTCAATCCCTCGGCACTCGACCAGCGGGACCCCGATGAAGTGCTCCAGGCGCTCCAGGAGGGCCGCCCGATCAGCACGGTGCCGACCGATTCGCGGAGACGGCTGCAACTGCACTTCTCGATCGGGGCGACGTTCTAGGAGTTCGCCACCCGACCTTTGCCACCCCCCCGGAGGCGGGCCTGGAGCCTAGCCTATGGCGACCTGCCAAACTCAAGGGCAGGTCGCCACCCTTCATCTGATAGCTGCAACCAGACTGACCGCGTCCCTCCGACTCGGGCAGCAGCGATCTCGCTCCCCCCCATCGGTTTGCGGCCGTCCAATCATCCCCCGCCTGAGGTCCGGTGTCGGATTGGCCGTCCGGGCACACCCGTTGCACTCGTCGGCACGGTTCCCTCGCTCGTATCGCGTCCATCGTCCATAGAGCCACCCCCTCGGAGCAATGCCATGGTCTCCTTCCTCAAAGGCCGCCGCCGTACCGACGACGCGGTCGTCGCCGTCGATTCGAGCGGAGCGCACCTCACGCTCGCACTCGAGACCCTCGTCGCCCGGGCGGAAAGCGTCGTCCAACAGCTTCGGGCGCTGACGCCGGTCCTGGAGCGGTCCGAGGATCTGAACACGCTGCGCATGCGGTGCGAGGAGGTCGAGCGGCAGGTGGCCGGGATGGAGGGCACGTCGGCCAAGCTCGCGGGCGCGGAGGCGCAGCTCGAGCGGGTCGCCCAGACCGGCACCGAGCTCGACGGCCTCAAGGAGCGCATGGGCGAGTTCGGCGACAAGATCGACGCGGCGCTCAAGCTGCGGGAGCAGATCGAAGGCTTCCTCGGCCTCGAGGGCCCGATCGGCGCCGTTCGCGGCGACGCGGAGAACCTGCGCAAGCAGCTCGACGAGATGGGCGAGGACGTGACCCGCATGCGCACCCAGGCCGACGACGCCCTCCGCGCCCACCGGCACAGCACCTCCCGCCTCGAGGCGTTCGACCAGGAGCATCTGGCCGCCACCAGCCGGCTGGACGAAGTCGTCCGGCGGGTCCAGGCCGTCGAGCGCGCGCTCGAGCCGGTCGGTCAGGCCGTGGCCGCCGTTCCCGACGTCCAGCACCGCCTCGCGGTGCTCAAGGCCCTCGCCGACCAGGTGGCACAGAAGTCGGCCGCGCTGGAGCAGCAGCGCGAGGCCGTGGACCGGGCCGCGACCCAGATCTCCCAGCTCACCCGGCTCGACCGCGAGCTGGACGCCTGGCTCCGCCGACAGGAGGAGCAGATCCGCCGGTTCGGCGCGATCGAGGCCAAGATCGCCGAAGTGTCGGCGGTGCAGGCGAAGGTGATGGCGCGCTCGGAGGAGCTGCAGACGATGGCGGCGCAGACCGAGGAGGCGCAGCAGTCGGCCCGGCAGGCGCTCAACGATCTCCGGGAGCAGATGCGGAAGAGCAGCGAGAGCTTCGAGCTGGAGAACCGGGGCCTCCACGCGGTCAGCGAGCGCGTGGCCGACCTCCGGAACGCGGTCAAGGAGTGCGAGAACCGGTTCGCCGTCCTGGACGCGGCCAGCCAGGGCACTGCGGCCGTGCAGGCCCAGGTTCGGAGCGCCGGCGACGAGGCGGCGGAGCTGTCGGCCGAGCTGGCCCGCCTGCTCGGGGAAGAGAAGCAAATCTCGTCGCTGCGACAGGAGGTCGGGCGGCTCGACGGCGTCACGGGTGAAGTGGCGTCGCGGATGCAGCGGATCGAGGAGCTGCGCCCCAGCATCGAGGCGGCGGCCAAGGATCTCGGCTCGCTCAAGGGCACCCGCGAGCTGATGGCCGATGGGCTGGAGCAGATGCGGGTCGCCTACGAGGAGATGACCCGGCTCCGCGAGACTCACGGCGAAGTGGAGACCTGGCTCTCCAGTACCGACGTCTGGACCAAGAAGGTGCAGGGGCAGGTGAAGGAGCTGAGCGGAATGGAGCCGGCGGTCGAGCGGATCCGCGACGAGGTCGAGCAGGTCAAGGCCGCGATGGGTGAGATCGAGGCCCGCCGCGACACGCTGGACGACGTGCAGCGGCGCCTGGGCGACCTCGGCGCCATGAGCGCCGAGCTGAAGGAGCGGGGCGAAGCGCTGCGCGGCCGGATGGAGTCCGCCGAGACGCGGTTCGGGCAGCTTGCCCGCCAGGCGGAGGAGGCGCAAGTGGTCTCCGACACCATGGCCGAAGTCTCCGGGTCGGTCTCCGATGCCGAGAAGCGGATGTCAGCGGTGGATGAGTCGGTGCGCTCGCTCGAGGGCCGCACCCAGCAGCTCGACGAGCTCCAGGACCGGATCCGTCTCCTGGGTCAGGAGCTCGACCAGCGGCAGGGCGCGCTCGACAAGGCCACCGAGCACCTCACCCGTGCCTCGGCCCTCCGGCAGGAAGCGGCCGAGACCGCCCAGCGGCTGGAGGAGGTGTCCCGCACGGTCGGCTCGACGCTGGCGAAGGCCGAACAGCGCTCGGGCGCCCTCAAGCAGATCTCCGGTGATCTCGAGAGCCGGGCTGCCGCGCTCAAGCCGGTCGAGCGCCAGCTCTCGCAGTTCGAGGAGCTGCTCGGACGGTGGGAGTCGGCGCAGGCCGAAGCGGCGCAGGGGCTGGAGCAGACGCTCGGTCGGCAGGGCGCGGTGGAAGCGCTCGAGGCCGAGGTCAAGCACGTGTTCGAGCTCGCTCAGCGCGCGGTGGACGATGTCCAGACCATCGGCTCCTCGCGGCGGGAGATCGACGAGACCCGCGCCCTGCTGGAGGACACCCAAAACCGGTTCCAGGTCGCCGAGCAGGCGCTCCGCGACTTCGAGGCCCGGAAGCGGGCGCTCGACCGGGCCGAGCAGCGGCTCGCCCGGGCGGAGGCACTGGCGCTCGGCATCCGCACCACGGTCGAGGCGCTGCAAGCCCAGAAGACCGTCGTGGATCACGCGATGGAGTCGGCCGGGGCGCTCGGTCTCCAGATGAAGCAGGCCGAGGCGCTGATCAGCTCGCTCCGCCGGGAGCGTTCCCTGGCCGCGGATCTGAAGGCCGCGGTGGCCGCGCTGGAGGATATCGAGGAGGAGGCGCGCGACAGCGAGTAGCCCGGCGTAGTGTCACCCTGAACGAAGTGAAGGGGACCATGCTGGGCATGGCCCCCTTCACTTCGTTCAGGGTGACACTACCCGCCCAATCGAGTCCTACTGAGCAGTCTTCGAGCCATCGTCGTCGTCGTCATCATGATCGTGGCCATGACGCTCGCCGT
>CAYPAE010000175.1:0-5299 GCA_964408595.1 uncultured Gemmatimonadaceae bacterium
TCGTTGAGCCGGCTCCGCGTCACCGAGGCGGTCGAGGGGCATCGCCTGGCAGGGGGGGACGTGGTCATCGCTCCCGGCGGCCGGCACCTCCGCGTGACCCCCGGGCTGGCGGTCGTGCTCTCGCCGGAGCCCTCCGATGCGCGGCACATCCCGAGCATCGACGTGACCATGCGCTCGGCGGCGCGGTCGAGGCCCGGGCAGGTGCTGGGGATCCTGCTGACCGGCATGGGAGAGGACGGCGCGGAAGGGATGGCGACGATCCGCGCCGGCGGTGGCGTCACCATCGCCGAGAGCGAGGCGAGCTGCGTGGTCTATGGGATGCCGCGGGCGGCGGTGCGGCGCGGCGGCGCGAGCTGGGTGCTGTCGCTGGAAGAGATCACCGGCCTGCTCGGCGAGTTGGACGGACAGTAGAATGTCAACCTGTCGCTAGACCGCCGGCTCGCCGCCCTCGGGGAAGTACCGCCGCCTGAGCAGTGCCAGG
Organism: uncultured Gemmatimonadaceae bacterium; assembly: GCA_964408595.1. Lineage (GTDB taxonomy): Bacteria > Gemmatimonadota > Gemmatimonadetes > Gemmatimonadales > GWC2-71-9 > CAVVWJ01. Next base: position 482 of record CAYPAE010000175.1, read on the forward strand.
ATCTCGGGGGTCAGCCCCGGCGGATCGAGCGCCACGGCGATCTCCCGGCCCACGTGACGGATCACCTGGCCGCGCACCGGAATCACGGTGTCGGCGTCGAGCCGGAGCTCGCCGGCCACGTGACTGCCGGTGGCCGGGGCCCGCTCCGACGGGGCGAGGGCGTAGCGCAGCCCGGTCGCGCTCACGTCCCGGAGCGGTGTGCTGGCGCCGCCCGCGCCCGGCACCGCCGGAAGCGGCAAGCGGGGCGCGCTGCGCCGCTCGCGGTGCCACCGCACCAGCGCCGAGCGCTCGGCATCGATCGAATCGAGGTCGGGCCAGGCGTCGGAGTCGGGCACCAGCGCCAGGCCGGCCCGGTCGATCCTGCCGATCGTGGCCTCGATCCTTACCACCCCGCCGGCCCGGAGGTGCAGCACGCCGGTCACCCGCTCGCCGGTCTCCCAGACCCGCCCGGCGGGGGCGGGCTCGATGCGCAGACCATCCGGTGCCAGATCTCGCACCGCGCAGTGGTAGCCTTCGAGCTCGAGGAGTGCGGGGCCCGTTCGGCGATACTCGGCCCGCGGATAGGCTCGACGGTCGAGCTGCGGCTCGCTCCAGCGATTCAGGCGCATGCCGTATAGTCGCCACGACGAGGCCGCCAAGCCAGAGGGCGTGCGGAGTGAATGCACGCCCGCCTTGGCCATCCTCGGTCCGCGGAGTAGATTTGGCCCCATGTCGACGACTCTGAAACCTTCCAAGCCCTCGCCGACCACGGGAGCGGGCGTGCCCATAGTCTGGCTCGACGGCAAGTGGCTCGACCGCGAGACCGCGACGGTGTCGGTCTACGATCACGGCCTGCTGTACGGGGACGGGGTGTTCGAGGGAATCCGGGTGTACGGCGGAAAGATCTTCAAGCTCTCGGAGCACCTGGACCGGCTCTACGACTCGGCCAAGGCGATCTGGCTCACGATTCCGATGCCGAAGGACGAGATGGCGGCCGTGACCGAGGAGGCCGTGCGCCGCTCCGGGATCGCGGAGGCCTACATTCGCCACGTCATCACCCGCGGCGTCGGCGATCTCGGCCTCGATCCCCGGAAGTGCCCCCGGGCCTCCATGATCATCATCGTGGACACCATCCGGCTGTTCCCGGAGGAGGTCTACGAGACGGGGCTCCGGGTGGTCACCGCCGGCACGCCGATCCCGCACCGCGAGGCGCTGTCGCCGCGGGTCAAGTCGCTCAACTACCTGGCGCACATCCTGGCCAAGATCGAGGGGATCCACTCCGGGGCCGACGAAGTCCTGATGCTCGACAGCGAGGGCCACGTCGCCGAAGGGTCGGGCCAGAACATCTTCGTGGTGAAGAACGGCGCGATCCGGACGCCGCCGCCCTACGCGGGGATCCTCAAGGGCGTGACGCGGGACGTGGTGATCGAGCTGGGCCGCGAGGCCGGCTACGACGTGCAGGAAACCATGCTCAACCGCTACGATGTCTACACCGCCGACGAAGCCTTCTTTACCGGCACCGCGAGCGAAGTGATCGCCATCCGCCAGGTGGACGGGCGGATCATCGGCAACGGGAAGCCCGGCCCGGTGACCCGCGACCTCCGCACTCGCTTCCAGGCCCGGGTTCGGAGCTGACCCCGGCGCTCGCCGTCTTTCTCCACGCACCTCGCCTCGGCACCGTAAAGTCCCGGCTCGCCGCCGAGATCGGCGAGCGCCACGCCCTCAGGCTCTATCGCATCATGGCGGCCCGCACCCTCGCTGCCGCCCGCGGGGCCGGCCTCGAGGTGACGGTGTGGTTCGCGCCGGCCGACGCCGGTCCGGAGATGAGGTACTGGCTGGGCGAGGACTGCGAGTTCCGGCCGCAGGCCTCCGGCGATCGTGGCGCGCGGCTCGCGGCCGCGGCGCTGGCCGCCGACCCTCGCCGCCCGTGGCTCGCGATCGTGGGCGATTGTCCCAGCCTCGACGCGGCGATTCTCCGGGAGGCCGGCGCGATCGCGGCGCGCGGCGAGTTCGTGATCGGCCCGACCGTGGACGATGGGTATTACCTCATCGGCGGAACGCCGCCGGTCCCCGACATCTTCACCGCCATGCCGTGGGGCACCAGCCGCCTGCTCGCCGAGACCCGCGCGCGTCTGGCGCACGTGGGCGTCACCTGGCACGAGCTGGCTCCGTTGCGGGTGGTGGACACGATGGAGCATGCGAGAGCCGAACGGCTCTTGACCTGATTCCCGGCCCCGGCCCATATTGGCCGACCTTTTCGTTCGACTTCGTGGAGTCGTCGATGGCCTGGAGAGTGGTCGAGCACGGCGACCGTCGCTGGAACGTGACGCTCGCCGCGGAGCGCCGTGCGAACTCGGCGCAATGGAATCTGGTCTTCTCGTTTCGGTGCGCGAGCACCGACCGCCGAACGTTTTGGGCGACTTATCCGCTCGCTTCCACCTCGAAGGCCGCGCTCTTCGCCCAGGCGGAGCAACTCTCCGACGAAGCCCTCGCCGCCCTCCTCTCGGAGCACCTGGACTGAGGAGGCCGGGGAACGGGAGGTGGCATAGGGCTTGCCCAGCCTCATTCCTCGCCGAAACTCACTCAACTCGCCCCTCCAAGGAAGGCCATGGCACCGCCTAACCCCCTCAGCGAGCGCATGCGCTTCGCCGAGTTCGTGCTGGACCGCCTGCCCAACGGCCGGTGCCGCGCGAAGGTGGGTCTCACCTGGAGGGATTCGGAGGCTTTCACCGGCGAGAGCGAGGGACTGTGCTCGCAGGCCGGGGAGCTCCGGTGCGCGGCCCAGGCCTGTGTCCAGGCCCTGGGTCAGGCGGTGGAGGGCGGGATGGTGTTCGAGCTGCTCGGCGTCAAGGCAGTGCGCGCGTTCGATGCAACGGTCGTGATCGTCTCCCTCTCGACCAACGCGGAAGGCTCCGACCAGCGGGTCGTGGGGTCGGTGCTCACCGAGCTGGACCCCGCCCGGGCCGCGGCACTGGCCGTGCTCAATGCCACCAACCGGGTTCTCGGAAACCGCCTTTTCATGCGTTAGACGGCGCCCAGCGCCGGGCCACTGCCTCAGAACGCCTTCCGCCCGGCGGAATGCACCCCGAATATGCCCCGAAGCCGAGCGGCCCATGCTGCGTTCGCCAGTTCACCTTGCGCTCCTCTTCCTGCTCGCCGGCGGGCTGGCCTGTGGCGGCTCGAAGCAGCCATCCCCGCAGGGCCCCCCCACCCCTGAGCCGGGGTCCGGAACACAGGAGCAGCACGCCCAGTCGGCACCGGACAACCCCTTCGAGCTTCCCCCCGCTCCCGAATTCGACTCGCTGATTCCCGCCGAGGAGCTCGCGGCCGAGACGAGAGAGGCCGCCGATTCCGCCGCCGACGAGGCGGTGCTCGAGGCGCTTGCCGAAGCCCAGCCGACCGATGAGGAGGCGGGGAAGTCCGACGCCGTCATCGAGGGGAATGCCACCAAGGCGCTGGCCAACGCGGTCACCTGGGACATCGACGTCGAGACCTACAACAGCCATCAGCGGGTGCAGTGGTACCTCGAGTTCTTCCTCGGCCCCGGCCGCGAGCGCATGGGGATCTGGCTCAACCGGATGCAGCGCTATGAGCCGATGATCCGGGAGCGTCTGGCCCGTGAAGGGATGCCGGGCGACCTGGTCTACCTCGCCCTGATCGAGAGCGGCTTCGCCAACACCGCCACCAGCAGGGCCAAGGCGGTGGGGATGTGGCAGTTCATGAAGGGAACCGCGAAGTACTACGATCTCAGGGTGGACTCCTGGGTGGACGAGCGCCGCGATCCCTTCCTGGCGACCGACGCCGCCGCGCGCCACCTGCGCGATCTCAACGCCCGATTCGGCTCGGTGTACCTCGCGGCCGCCGCCTACAACGCGGGATCGGGCCGCGTCTCGCGCGGGCTGCGCCGGCTCCGCGACGATGATTCCGACCGGACCTCCGACGCCGCCTTCTTCCGGCTCTACGACACCCGGCTCCTGCGCCGTGAGACCAAGGACTACGTACCCAAGCTCATCGCCGCCGCGGTGATCGCGAAGGAGCCGGCGCGCTACGGGTTCAGGGTCACGCCCGCCGAGCCGCTGGTCTACGACTCGATCGTGGTTCCGACCATGACCGGCCTCGACGTGATCGCCCGGCTGGCCGACACCACCGTCGCGGCGATCCGCGAGCTCAACCCGCAGTTCCTCCGTCTGGCGACCCCGCCGGCAAAGGCCTCGGTCGTTCGCCTGCCCGCCGGGCGGGGGATCGCGACGGTCGCGGCCTACGCGGAGCTGCCGCCGGAGAAGCGGGTGACGTTCGTGGAGCACTTCGTGGTGCGCGGGGAGACGATGGGAGGGATCGCGCGGAAATACCGGGTCAGCAGCCGGCTCCTCGCCGACGCGAACCCCAAGGTGAGCGCGCGCCGGCTCCGGATCGGGCAGCGGCTCATCGTGCCCACCGGAGGAGCCATCTCCAGCTCCATGGCGCGCCGGATGTCCGACCCGGTACCCGCCGCCGGCACGAACTCCTCGGGATACCACCGGGTCAAGCGGGGCGAGACCCTCTCGGGGATCGCCGACGAGTACGGCGTGAGCCAGCGCGATCTGCGGCTGTGGAACAAGCTCGACTCGAAGGGCCGGATCCGCGCCGGGCAACGGCTGCGCGTGTCGCCTCCCGGGACCCAGCCCTCCAGCGCCCGGACCCACATCGTGCGCTGGGGCGATACCCTCTCGGGCCTGGCCAAGCGCTACGGCGTGACGGTGGCAGAGCTGCGCCGGGCGAACGGGATCTCGGCGGAGACGACGCTCCGGGCGGGGGACGCGCTGAAGATTCCCGGGTGAGCGAGCCGCGCAGACACAGGTA
>CAYPAE010000176.1:0-1678 GCA_964408595.1 uncultured Gemmatimonadaceae bacterium
TGACAACCCCTCGTCACGCGGGCACCGGTGGCACATCATTTGCCTACTTACTCTATCTGACAGATATACTAGATAGGACGATGGCCACTAACCAGACCGTGCCGACAAGCGCAGATGCCGGCCAGGACAACTCGATTCCCCTGCCCCCAGCGCTCCTCCGGGAGCTGCTGGAGGCGCTGCGCTCGATCCGCTACGGGGCGATCGAGCTGGTGATCCACGACGGCCGGGTAGTACAGCTCGAGCGACGCGAGAAAGTCCGCTTCGAGCATGCAGTTACGGAATACAAGCGGGGATAGGTACACCTCGCGGCGGAGCCCCCGGCACGCCGCGCCCACCGGACCGACCGGACCGCCGGAAGTCCACCCATCGAACTCAGAGGGAGATCCACGCATGAGTGCGGTCCGGCAATGGGTCAGCGGCATCGTCTTGGCCACAGCGACTGTGGCCGTCGCGCCACAGATTGCGGCGCAAACTGCGGTGATCGCCACAGACGGAGTCAACGGCGACACGTCCTCCCTGGAATCGCGGGTGGACGCACTCGATCAGCAGATCCGGATCCTCCAACGCCTCCGCGAGCTCGCGGCGGACAGCGCGGCGGCGGCGGCCAAGGACCGCCAGTCGGCCACCGCCAACGCCAAGGACGGCTTCAGCCTCAAGTCCGCCGATGGGCAGTACTCGCTCAGGCTCCGCGGCTACGCTCACGCCGACGGGCGGTTCTTCGTGTCGGACGACGCCGGCGCCATCCCCAACAACTTCCTCCTCCGGCGTGCCCGTCCGATCATCGAAGTGACCGTCGGCCGGTATTTCGGCTTTCGGATCATGCCCGACTTCGGCGGGGGCCAGGTGTCGCTGTTCGATGCCTATTGGGAAGGCAAGTTCGACCCGGCCTTCTCGGTGCGGGCCGGCAAGTTCAAGCCGCCCATCGGATACGAGCGGCTCCAGTCGGCCACCGACATCACCTTCGCCGAGCGGGGACTTCCCACCAACCTGGTGCCCAGCCGCGACATCGGCCTCCAAATCGGGGGTGACGTCTCCGCCGGCACGTTCGAATATCAGGTCGGGATCTTCAACGGGGCGCCCGATCTCGCCAACGCGGATGGCGACCTGAACGATTCCAAGGATCTCGCCGCCCGGGTGTTCGTCCAGCCGGTCAAGCAGGGCGCGCTCAAGGGACTGGGCCTCGGCATCTCCGGCAGCACCGGCGTGGAGCAAGGCAACGCCACCGCGACCGACCTCGCTGGTTATCGCTCGGCATCGCAGCAGACCTTCTTCCGCTATCGGACGGACCTGGTTGTGCCGGATAACACGGTGATCGCGGAGGGGCGCCGGTCGCGGCTCTCCCCGCACGCCTATCTCGGCCTCGGCTCGTTCGGTCTGCTGGGCGAATACGTGCTGAACCGCCAGGAAGTCCGGGCCGGCGCCACGGCGGCCACGCTGACCCACCGCGCCTGGCAGGCGAGCGGGTCCTACTTCCTGACCGGCGAGTACGCCGGCTTCAGGAGCCCGACCCCCAAGAAGCCCTTCGACCTGAAGGCGGGAACCTTCGGTGCGATCGAGCTGGCCGCGCGCTACGGCGAGCTCGACATCGACGACGACGCCTTCCCCGTGTTCGCCAATCCCACCAGCGCGGCCAGCAAGGCCAAGGGACTCGGCCTCGGCGTCAACTGGCACCTGAACA